>NZ_JBFTSN010000088.1:0-19701 GCF_056400045.1 Paenibacillus sp. 01L418 | reverse complement strand
GGTTAACGTTAAAGAGGTACGTACTTATCGTGTAGTTGTTCAGGATCTGACACCAGAAGCCAAATACTATTACAAAGTAGGAAACACAACCAACGGTTATTCCGCGGTCTCTAGCTTTACTGCGCCTGCAGATCCTACGGCTAGGAAACCGTTTTCTTTTTTGATCACTCCTGATACGCAGGGAACATCCCCAAGCACGTATCAAAACACCGCCGACTTGTACGATTATATCAAGGCGAACCATCCGGATGCCGCATTTCTCGTCCATAATGGCGATGTAGTAGAGGATGCGAGTTTTTCAGACCACTGGCAGTATTTCTTTGATGCCGCTCAAAACCTTTCTAGTACGATGCCGATCATGGCTACCCCTGGTAATCATGACAATTCAATCTATGATAAAGATTCCATTCAGTATACAAACAGATTTAATTATACAACTCTGAAGAGACCAAGCGGTCTGTCTGAGGCTGCTGCTGGAACTGTGTATTCCTTTGAATATGGAGACGCTTTGTTCATCTCTCTTAATTCGTTTGGTCTGAATTCCAGTGATGATGCCGTACAATGGAAATTTCTGGCTGATGAGACGGCAGCGTCGACTAAAAAGTGGAAGGTCGTAAATCTGCACGCTTCGCCTTATGACCCGGGTTCAAGCCACTATGCAGTCGACAATGTAATCGGTAAAAAGTTTACCGATGCCGGCATCGATCTGGTTCTCGCCGGTCACGAGCATGCCTATGCCAGAACCACATTAAAGACAATCTCAACTGCGGCGGGAACAGGAAGCATTCAAAAAGCKAAGTTTGGCGAAGCGCCGACCTATGTCATAGGCGGATCGGTGTACAACTATGCGTACAGCCTGCACGGCAGCAATGACACGTCTTGGAACGACTATTTCTATGACCTTCGTATCAACAAGACGGGTACAGGTGGCGGATCCATCTATTCACCAGGTGTATATAGCAGAGCTGAGGTTACAAGCAATGCAATCATTTATAAAACGTATTATAAAGCGACAGGCTCTGACAAGCCTTTCCGAGTCATCGATGAATTCACCATTACCAAATCGGGGAACGAGATCACCCAGCCAACAGGCGGCGGCAAAGTGCCTGCCTCGGTGACATTTATGTTCGACAACTTCAATGAGGATACACGCAAGACGGTGAAAGACAAGTACATTGCCCGCTTTAACTGGGTAACTCCAGTAACAACAAAGTCGACGCAGCTCTTTTATGCGAAAAAATCCGACTTTGACAGCAACGGCGGCAAGTTCACGGATTTTGTTTTGGGAACCAATTTCACAGTAGATTTGAGGAGCAATATTGAGAATTTGAAGTATACAGGCGCAGGGACGCAATACTCAGTCGACCCGGTCCAAAGCCATAAAGCACAAACGGCTGTCCTCGAGCCGGGGACGGAGTATGTGTATAGCGTAGGTGACGGCGTTCAAAATGTGACGAGCGTTACAGCGCCTGCCAGCTTCATGACACCTGCCAGCAACATCGATACTTTTAACTTCAACTGGATTTCCGATGCCCAAGCAAACGATACCAGAGGTTATGCAGCAACGCTCGATAGTTATAATAAAATGAGTAAAAAGGCGCTGACGCAAGCCTTTACAGATTTTCCGGATGCTGCGTTTGTCCTGAGCTCGGGCGACCAGGTCAACTTTGGTTTCGACACATGGGAATGGGATGCATTCTTTGAGGCCAATCAGGATTTGTTCTCGAAAGTGCCGCTTTACATGGCGACGGGCAATCATGAGTTCGATGGAGCGGGCAACAGCTGGGCCAACAACAGCTGGACTCCTGTGGACCCAACGCTGCAGAACTTTTTAGGTCGCCACAATCCGCCTAAAAATGGTGCTTCCTTCTACGGCGGCGGTGACGGCACAGAGCGTATGGTTTCAGGTACGACGAAATTGCAGATCGAGTCCAGCAACTATTATTTTGTACATGGCGACACGCTGTTCTTGGTGATGGATTATCAGGATCAGAGCACCGCCGCGCAGATCAAAGCACAGCAAGACTGGATGAAAGCTGTCGTGAAACAAAATCCGACCAAATGGCGCGTTGGAATGTTTCACAAAACGTTGTTCGGATATCGGATGGCCTCTCCTGTAGCCTCCTGGACGAACGCTTTTGATGAAGCGGGAATTGATGTGGTGCTGATGGGACATGACCATATTTATGCCCGCACCAAGCTTCTCGCAAGCGGCAAAGTCGTTGCAGAGTACGGCGACGGGACAACCTATCTAACGAATTACTCTGCAAATAATGACAACCGTGGATCGTTATACAAAGAAAATCCTGCCATTGCGTACGTCGATATTAGAGAAGTCGGACGGGGATTTGCCAATATTTCGATTTCGCCTGATCAAATTAGAGTGACAAGCAAAGGTTTCGATAAAAACGATGAACTGCAAACCGGGGATGTTGACGTGCTGGTTACCAATAAACCACGTACTTATGATTTGAATGCCTGGAATTATCCAGCGGTTCCGCAGGAAGTCGATGAATTTACGATCACGAATATTGCCGTCAACGGGTTTGCCAAAGAAGGGCAAATATTGAATGCCTCGATTACGCCGGTGAGCGCTACTGCATCCTTCAAATGGGAAATCTCGAAGGACGGTACGTCTTGGACGACTATCGCTGGAGCAACAGCTGCTAATTACGCGATCAAAGCGGCGGACGTAGGTTCATATTTGCGAGCTGTTGCAACGGGAACAGGTTTTTATAACGGAGTTGTTACCAGCATAGCCACAGGCAAGGTCACTCCGCTTGCCAGCAGCGGCTCAGCAAAAATAAAAATCAAAACAGCAAACGATCTGGTTGCACTGTCACAGAAATTTGGCACGCCTGAATATCCATTTGACGGGAATTACGAACTGTCGGCGGATATTGATATGACAGATGTTACGTTTACATCGATCGGCAGAGACACGGTTCCAAAACAATTTATTGGGACATTTAACGGAAAAGGTTATATCATTCGAAATCTCAAAATTTCGTCCACTGACACTAGCACGGGCTTCTTCGCTTATATCGGAACTGGTGGAAGAGTAGTAAATCTAAATTTGGCGAATGTAGACATAACCGGTATGAATAGAACTGGAATTATTGCAGGGGTATCCAGCGGTACGATTGAAAACAGCTATGTGGACGGCAAAGTAACCGGCACCGGTTATACAGGCGGTATAGCAGGGCTGCTCTATGCGGGTACATTGCAAAACACGGTCATGAACGCAAATGTTAGCGGGACCACAGTAGGCGGCTTAATAGGAGGCACCAATTATAACGGTTCTGGTTGGTCGCTTATTCAACAAACAGTTGGAAATGTAATTTTAAATAACGATGTGAGAGGTACGGTTACAAGAATCGGTGCAACTCAATATACCGGTGGTATCGTCGGTGATATGGGCGGCGGTTCGGGCAGCGTGCTTCAGACCCTTAATGGCAATACATTCTCATCTGAAATTATTGGAAATCCTACGAAGCTGCTCGCAGGCTATTGGTCAGGCAGCAGGCCGATCGTTGAATCCAATCAAGTGAACTACTATGACAGCGCAAAGTTAAACACAAGCGGCATACCTTCGGGAACCGTCTCTGCTTTTGTAGCGAAGTCGGCAGCTGATTTTGCACAGCAAGCAACTTACGTGGCTTTGGGATGGGACTTTACGAGCATTTGGAAATGGGATGCCACGAATAACGCACCCGTGCCTCGCGTTCTTGAACTTGGCGGGGGCTCGGATAAAATAACAATCAAAACTTCAAGCGATTTGGTTGCATTGTCGCAGAATTTCGGTACGCCTGAATATCCGTATGATGGGAATTACGAGTTGTCGGCGGATATTGATATGAAGGATGTAGAGTTTGCCGCGATCGGCGGAAAAGACACATCAAAGCCATTTATAGGCACGTTCAACGGAAAAAGATATACGATAAGTAATCTCAAAATTTCAACGACAAACAGCAGTACAGGTTTCTTTGCCTACATCGGCAATGGAGGCAAAGTCGTAAATCTGAAATTGGTGAATGTCGATATTACCGGTGGCAATAGCACAGGTGCCATTGCAGGAACTTCCATGGGCACGATTGAAAACAGCTATGTGAGTGGTAAAGTCACCGGTGGAAGCATTACTGGCGGTATTGTAGGTACGCTCCATGCAGCCACTTTGCTAAATTCCTTCGTATCTGCAGATGTGAGTGGAACAACAGTTGGAGGCTTGATTGGCGGTACAGGTTGGAACAGTGCAGGTTCGCCTATTCCCGTTCGATATGAGACTTCGCCAACCGTCATTCTGAATAACTATGTGGGTGGAACGTTTAATAAGCTTGGCACATATTCCGGTGCAATGGTTGGTGATATGGGCGGTTCTGCTGGAAATCTGCTCCAAACCTTAAATGGCAATGTGGTAGCCAATGCAATTAATGGACCTGCCCCTGGTCCAATCGCAGGGTATTGGTCCAGCAGCAGGCCAATTGTGGACTCCAATAAAGTCAATTACTATGACGGAGCGCGTTTAAGCACTAGTGGGTTGCCTTCAGTGATTATCCCAGCATTTGCTTCAAAGTCGGCTGCTGATTTTGCACAGCAAGGAACCTTCGAAGCCTTGGGATGGGACTTTACGAACGTATGGTATTGGGATGCAACGAACAGCATTCCCGTGCCTCGAGTGCTTAATCTTGGTGAGGAAGAAGAAGGAACAATCTCTGCTCTAACTGTTGCCGGTGGAACGGTTGAAGTAGACGGTGCTGCCGCAGGAAGTTCTGCACAGGTTGAGGAAGGCTCGACGGTTAAAGTAACTGCGGCTGTTCCAAACGGACAACGCTTTGTAAAATGGAGTGCGGCAGGGCTTGCATATGGAAGCAACACAACAAATCCACTGACATTTACGATGCCGGCAAACCCGGTTTCATTGACGGCTGAATTCGAAAATGTACCGATGTCGAACGCGGATTTGAGTGATCTTAGGGTGGACGGTACGACAATAAGTGGATTTAACGCGAATACGCTGAGTTACACGCTGAATGTGCCAAACGTAAAAACCTCCGTGACGGTAGCGGCAACCGGGTCCGAATCGAAGGCAACCGTCGCTGTCGCAGGAGGCAGCAACCTGGTTGTTGGAGACAACACGATAATGGTTACTGTTACGGCGGAAGACGGAGAAACAACGAAGGTCTATACGATAATTGTAAAGCGCGGGACAGCGGGGCTATCTTCCAATGCCGAACTGAGCGATTTGAAAGTGGACGGCACGACAATAAACGGATTTAACGCCAATACGTTGAACTACACGTTGAATGTGCCAAACGTAAAAACTTCCGTGACGGTAGCGGTATATGCATCTGACACGAAGGCAACTGTCGCTGTCGCAGGCGGCAATAACCTGGTTGTTGGAGACAATATTATAACGGTGACCGTTACAGCAGAAGACGGAGAAACAACGAAGGTCTATACGGTTATCGCAAAGCGCGGGGCAGCGGATCTGTCTTCCAATGCCGAACTGAGCGATTTGAAAGTGGACGGCACGACAATAAACGGATTTAACGCCAATACGTTGAACTACACGTTGAATGTGCCGAACGGTCAAACCTCTGTGACGGTAGCGGCAACTGGGTCCGACTCGAAGGCAACTGTCGCTGTCGCAGGCGGCAACAGCCTGGTTGTCGGTGACAACGCCGTAACGGTAACTGTAACGGCAGAAGACGGAGCGACGAAGAAAGTATACACGATTACCGTGCAACGCGCCGCCGCCTCGACAGGCGGAGGAGGAACGACCGCACCTGCAACTGACAGCAAACAAACACTGCCTGCGGGCACAGGGGGGACGGCCCAGTTCGAAAAAAATGCCGTCACCATCGTGGTTCCTGCCGGAGCATCGGAGAAGCAATTGACGATTACGGTGGAGAAGGTGATCCAAACCTCGCAGCTCGTAACGAACAAGGACATTCTACTTAGCCCGGTCTATGAGATTCTGAAAAACTTTACAGAGAAATTCTTGAAACCGATCACGATCACGTTAACGTTCGATTCGGCAACAGTCGGAGCGAATCAGATCGCTTCTCTCTTCTATTACGATGAGGTGAAGAAGGTTTGGGTGGAAATCGGAGGGATGGTGAGCGGTAACCGGATTACGGCGGAAGTCGATCACTTCACGAAGTTCGCGGTATTCGCCGTAGCGAAGAAAGAGCCTGAAGAAAACACAGGTGCAGGCGCAACGTTCAGCGACGTAACAGGCCACTGGGCGGAAGCAAGCATCAAGAAAGCGGCTGCGAAGGGCATCGTCGACGGTTATGCTGACGGAACATTCAGGCCGAACGGCGAGATAACGCGCGCCCAATTCGTGGTGATGCTGGCCCGTGCTCTGAAGCTGGAAGGCAACGGAGCAGTACTGGCGTTTACCGATAAGGAACGCATCGGCGACTGGGCGAAGCAAGGTATCGCACAGGCCGTGAAAGCTGGCATCGTGAACGGGTATAGCGATGGTAGCTTCAGGCCGAACGCGAAGATCAGCCGCGCCRAGATGGTGACGATGATTGCTAATGCGCAGGGTCTGACCGCAAAAGCCAATGCGGCAACTGCGTTCGCGGATCATGCCGACATTCCGGCATGGGCGAAAGCCGCAGTATCAGCAACAGTTGAGAAAGGTATCGTTCAGGGCATCGGTGCCAATAAATTTGCGCCGAACCAAACGGCAACGAGAGCACAAGCAGCAGTCATCCTGCTTAGAGCGCTCGAGATATCCAGCAATTAAAGCTTTATCCTCTCTTTAAAGCCAGGCCCCCGGTAAATGAACCGGGGGCCTGAATTTTATAACAGCACCGGATGGTTTCCGAGAGAGACATTCACTAAACTGAGAAAGGAGTTGTCGCAGCGTTGCTTATTACCAGTTAATTACTCAAACTGCATAAGTCATATATTTAAAAAATAAGGAAGGGGCTGTCTCAAAAGTCATAGTTGACTTAGGGACAACTAAGATTGAAGCGAACGCCAATCGGTACACGTTCCCATTACAATTATGAGCGAATACATTGAGGAAAGGCCATGAAATAGGTATTGATTATTTTATTACTTACGCCAGTATTTAATTTGTTTAGTGCTCGGAATCAAGATGAATATTTACAAGTATTTTGGAGAAGTGCAGTATCCTGGTTTATTTTATAAGGCAGCTGTTTATTTTGAAGGTATAGCTGCAGCTCAATGGTTATGAGCTGAAGGCAGAGAGGATGGAACTGTTTTAGAAAGCTATATCAGTGGCTCAGAAGAAGATGAGCCTAGGTAATCTATCGCAATGGTTGGAGAAAAATAGTAAACGGATATAGATTTGTTCCGAATATTGATTATTAGGTTTACTCGCTATTTAGTATAAACAATATCAAATGGTTTACTTTTTGATTTTTTAGGTGCTATTAAACAAAAAATATTCAATGAGGTCATCAAACATTATTTAATGTTTTTTTTGAATTGTTTTAATTCAGTTAATAAATGGTCTAACTGTTTTTGCGATGTTTCTAACTGTTTTAAATGTTTATTTTGGCTTTGAGAACTCTTGTTACTGGATTTCACTAATGCTTCTAGGGCAAGACCAGCAGCGATTGCTGTTATACTATCTCCTAATGTAGTGATGGATGCTCCAATAAATGCAAGTTTAGCAACCTGAATATCTGTTGTATCAGATGTTCCATTTAATTCGCTTTTATTGTTGTTCATAGTCATTCTCTCCCTGCGTAGATCAAAAGTTAAAGGATTCCTTAATACTCACAACATATGCAATTAATGTGGGAAGAGGTACCTAGTTTGATTTAACTCGATGAATAGTTGATGTACATGGGCTGACTAGATTAGCTTGTTACCCTGGCAATGTAATCACTCAATTTATTGCCTTAAAGAGGTAAGGAGTTACTACTTTGATTCAAGTATCAGCGTAAATACGGAGAAACTTGACAAGGAGCAAGTGGTTAGATACCAAACCATGTAAAAAGAAAAGCCGAAATAGGAATCGGCTTCTGATAAATTAATTAGTCGTGATTCATAAAATACAAAAACCAAACTGCATGATTTTGTTCATCTGCTGCAGCTTGTGTAAACAAATCTTTAATAACAGGATTATCAGTTTTTCTTGCTATCTCATGATAAAAATCAACAATTTCTTGCTCAGCATTAAATGCTACGGATACTCCTTTTTGAAAATCTGTTTGGCATTCTTCTGTTCTTTCTGGAATTGGTTGTTTTCCAGTTAACCATGTGTATATTTGCGAAAACATGTTAAAATGTCTAATTTCATCATTTCTTATTTCGAGTATTTTATTTTTAATATCAGCGGTTGGAGCTTGATTTGCTAGTTGTTCATAGCAGTAAATGGCAGAATATTCTCCATTTAAAGATTTTGATAATTCTCCAATACCAATAAACATCATATCTTCAGAAGGATTTTGTGTCTGATTTAACGCAAGAAAATGTTTTTCAACTTCATTTAAGTGTTTGCGGTATTCGCCGCCATAGTAGAGATGCAATGGATGGTCCATATATTCATATTTATCAGCAAGCATTTTGAAAGTTGAAGCCAGTTTCAAATGATATTGCCATGCTAATCTATTACTTATTTTATTCAAAAGATTCACTCCTTAAAATTAGGCTCAAACCCATCATATGCAGTTACCTATTAGTGGGAGTGGGCTTTCTCTATAGGAACATCACTGGATATTGAGGAACGTAGGAGGGGAAGTATTTGCAAAGACAGATGAAACAATCCAGTTGGAATGATGGATTCAAACGGCAACGAAAAAGTGAGGTTTTCGGTTGTTTAGAAGTAAAGATYGGTCGGTATGGAAAAGAACGTGTCGATTATATGACATTTCTAAAGCTGAAGTATTACAATTTTTGCAATGATAGTCGAGTGAATTATCTCTATATTGCTATTTAATTACCTGAATTGAAATTTTGTCTTCTAAGACTATGGATGAAAAAGATATTGTTTCATGACGAAAATACTATTTCTTCCCTTCAAACCGGTGATCGGAATTAGAAGATTGTCTAGAAAGTCTGATTGCCTTTTTTGGAGGGTCTTTTCGTGTTATAGGTGGTGAAATGCTATTACTGCGCGGTGAAGACAAGCGCTTTATCTTTGCAACGAATAATCGATTTATCTTCGAAGATTAGAAAATTTTCTCAATTGGCTTCGTACGCATACCCCCACAAACGACATTATAAATCCGAAACTACTTTATTAACGAAAGTGAAGGGAGCGGCTCATGAAACAATCGAAAGCGGTAACGCTTATAAGCCGGATCTACCAAAACCAACATCCGTTATTTGATTCCGAGGAGACAGCTAAAGCAGCAATTGACGATATCGATATTTTCCAAGTCGCTCCCCAAGTTTATTATTTATTGAAGAGCAGCGGCTTATTGGAGGCCGTGCCTTCCGAGCACCGAAGCAGGATTAAATCGGGCGTGGATGCTGTTTTGTTTCAAAACATGCTGATCCGCTCCGAGATGTACAAGCTTCTTGATGCGTTTGAGCGTTCAGGAATTCAAGTGATCGTGCTGAAAGGCATTCGGTTGTCTGAACGTTTTTTTGGACATTTTTCGGGCAGGGGAACATCCGATATCGATCTGCTTGTACGTCCAGAAGATTTGGATAAGGCGGTTGCCCTATTGGAGCGCCATGAGTTTATCCGGTATATAGAAGACGATGCGGATCATTTCCATATGCTGTTGAATAAATTTTATGCGAATGAGGATTTCCCGCTGCTCGGGGTGGAGCTGCATTGGAATATTTTGCGTGAACATGTCTCGGATACGGATATGAGCTGCTTTTGGATGGATGCAGAACCGATTTCTCCCTATCAATTGGTGAAGGAGCTTTCGGCCAAGGACACCTTTTACTACCTATGCCTTCATGGCTATAACCATAATATGTTATCACTGAAGTACGTTATCGATATTTTGCACGTCCTGAGATGCTGTAGCGCAGAAATAGACTATGGCCAGCTCTTTGCACAGGCAAAGAGCGATGGGAACTATGCCAAAGTACTTATTGCGCTGACAATTGTCTATGACTTGTTTCCCGAGCTGCATGAAACCAAGCCGCTAAACGTACGGAGACGCTGGCCGCTTTGGAATATCGAACTGATGCGAAATGCCCAATTCGGGATCAGAAACTGGCGATTTTATGGCTTCCATCTGTTTTCTGCCTTCGTCGCCTACGATTCGGTTAAACAACAGTGGGCGCATCTGCGTTATTTACTGCTGCCGCCAAGAGATTATGCCTTGGACCTATTAAAGTATGCCAATAGATCAGATGTCCCGGATTCGAATGAGCCGATGAGCAAAATCTATGCCAAAATCTATAAGAGAAGACTACAATTTTGGATTCGAACCATTCGTGCCAAACAAAAGAAGAATTAAATCGAATATTCTTGTTTTATATATACAAAAAGCAGGTATTAATACATTTTATCATAGTATTATTTTACTAAATTTCATAAATATCATTGACTATCACTATAATATGACATAAATTCCTTGAAAGGAGGTGAATGAAATGAAAAAATATGAAGCTCCTAAAGTACTTACGCAGCATACTGTCGAATTTGGAACAGCGAGACCAAGCGATAAAGTCGGTGGCTACGAATGGTGCCAAAAACGTAATTTTAAACCTATGTTTTGCAGGCATTATATTGGAGGCTAACTAGAAAGCAATGATAGATTTTATCTGAGAAGCGGAGCTAACGATCGAGTTTGCTCCCTTTTTATTCTCAGGAATAACTTCTGAAGAACGGGCGGTGCATAATGACGTACACACTGCATACACAGGTCGGCAGGAGTTCGATCGATTTTCAAATTCAAACTACCTTTTTATATGATGAATTGACCGCGCGTTTTCGTTCCTTTAAAGCAAGTGGAAATCTTGAAGCGCCTGACATTCAGGTGGAGGTCTACGACTTTTACGGGAAACCTTTCGACGACGGTCCTGTCGAGATTCAAGAGAACGGCGGCGAATATGTCTATATCCGTGCGGACTATAAGCTGGTGACAACACCTGATTACAGCCAGGCAAAAATTTATGTTCACGATGACCTTGCACTCAAGCACGCCTTAATCAATCTCTACAGCGCCTGGCTGATCTATCGGCGCGCAGGGCTGCTCATCCATTCGTCATGCGTGGTGGAGGATGACCGCGCTTGGATGTTCGCCGGGCCATCGGGAGCAGGCAAGTCGACGGTAGCTGATCTTTCCGTTCCCCGTCCTATTCTTTCCGATGAGGCTACGCTCCTATTGTTTGAGCCGGATGGTTCGATTACAATCCACGATTCCCCATTTCGGAGCGAAATGGAAGAAGCATGCGAGCTTCCAAGCAGTCCCTTGGCAGGCATTCATTTTCTGATTCAATCGCAGGATGTAAGGCGGGTAGGTATCCGCAAAGGCGACGCGCTGATTTCTTTGCTGGATAAGGTTTTTTATTGGGAGCATAACAAGCTGGAAACGGCAAAGATGATTGCACTTTGCAAGCAGGCAGCAGAAGGTGTACCGGCTTATGAGCTATATTTTCAGAAAAACGATACCTTTTGGGGAGTGATATCATGACGATAATGGTAAACAAAACACTGCTGAGACGGGAAAATATCGAGACGGCTGAGCTGGATGGCGAGTGGCTGCTGCTGAACATCGACACCCACGCCATCACGAAAGTGAACGAGCTTGGAGGTTATATTTGGTCGATTCTTCCCGAATTTCCAACTGTCGCAGAGCTGGCCGAAAAAGTACATACCGAATACGGCGTTGAGATGGAAGTTGTCCTCGATGACGTTCAGGCGTTTGTTGAAATGCTGATTGAGGCCGGACTGCTAATAAATGCATGATTTGACGCCAATTATGTCAGCAGTAATCCAGCGAACCGGAAAGATCGAGCTGCCCTCTGCGGGTATCAGCATGTATCCCTTGATCAAGGAAGGAAACGTAAGCACTTTCTTGTCCGTGCAACGGGAAAAATTGAAAATTGGCGATATCTGTTTATTTGTTACGGACCAAGGTGCGTTGATCGGACACCGGCTGTACGCCGTAAAGCAGGACGGCTCAAAGGAATTATTTATCTTCAAGGGAGATACATGCTATGAGCCGGATGATCCCGTAACGTTCACAAGCATTCTGGGTCGATGGTCCGGCGTTCGCCGTAACAATCATTTTCAAGCTGCGAATCATTGGAGATCCAGGCTGCTTGCTGTACTGGCTTTGCGTGTACCAAAATGGCACAAAGTGATTCGATGGTGCGCAGTAAGAAACGAGCGTTATATGTAACTGCCGGAGAGTGGCATTGAAAAAGGAGTATTTTAAATTGAAAACGGAGAATGCGAAGCGGGAAGCTGGTAAACCTGTTAACGGCGTCGCAGTAGAACAACAGGATACGGAGAATCCATGGCTCCGTATAAGGGCGGATGTGGATTTCAACCTACGACGATTTTGGCATTACGAGGTTGTTTTCAAGACCTTAACCATGGAAATGGTGGACGGGCAAGGGAAAACCATCATGACCTTCCATAAGAATAACATGATCGATGTATCCGTTCGCGAGGCTTTCGGCGGAGCATCGTTTTTTATTATAACCGGTGATGGCGAGATAGAAGCTGCGAGATTCTCGCTTCCGTACATTGAACCTTTCCGACAGGCTGTTCCCGCGATAAGGAACTGGCTGGCGGAAAGGGACGAAACTGGAGGTCTTACCCTCCCAGCTCTAGAAGAAAGTACGGAAACGTATAGATGCTCAAAATGCGACAAAACCGTCTCTCCCGGTACAAGCAAGTGTTTAAACTGCAGCAGCAAATGGTCCATGCTGCGCAGGTTGGCGGCTTATTGTACCCCGTACCGAAGCCCCATGCTGGTAAGTGCGCTGCTGCTTGTTTTATCCGTATTTATTGAAGTGATCCCACCCTATTTGATCAAAATGATTGTGGATGAAGTGGCCAAACCGTTTGGAAGCTTGAACGTGCTTTTTGCATTGGCAAGCGGTTTGGCCCTTGTACAGGTCTTATCTGCTGCGATGCAAGTCATTCGAAGCTACCTTGGCGTTCGTATAGGCGGGAAACTGGTAGGGGCGATCCGCCGGGATATGTTCGGCGCTTTGATGAAGCTTTCGATGCGCTTCTTCGATCACCGCCAGGTCTCTCAATTTATCGGCCGTATCCAGGATGATACCGATGAATTAAAAGAATTTTTGACAAACGGCATGGTGTATCTAGTCACGCAGATGCTGCTCGCCGTAGGCATCCTGTTTATGCTATTCCATCTGAATTGGCAGCTGGCAGCGATGATTCTGATCCCGACCCCATTCTTGTTTGCTGGATTCTATTGGCTGTGGAAGAGGCTGAGCTCACTTTGGTATTCGCAATGGCAATCTGCTTTGCATGTCAACAATGTGATTGGCGAAGCGCTACAAGGCATTCGAGTCATTAAAGCCTTTGCGCAGGAAAATGCCGAGAAAAACCGTTTTGACAAGGTGAATAATCATTGGATCAATCGCACGATTTCCTTCGGTAATCTTTGGCTTGGYGTATCTCCGATTTTTACGGTACTGACGGCTGTGTTCGGCATCGCTGTTTGGTATTTGGGAGGACGATCGGTCATGTCCGGCACCATGTCTATTGGAACATTGACCGCCTTTACGACCTATTTGCTTATGTTCTTCGGGCCTGTTCAAGCCTCCGGACAGCTATTAAGCTGGCTAAACCGCTCGCTTGGCTCGGCCGAACGGATTCTCGAAATCATCGATGCCAAGGTTGATGTCCCTGATAAGCTGGACGCGGTAGAGCTTTCTTCCGTTTCTGGCGAGATCCGCTTTCAAGGTGTACGTTACGGGTATGAAGTGGAACGACCGGTGCTAAAAGATATTAACCTCACTATACGTCCCGGTGAAATGATCGGACTGGTTGGCCGCTCCGGTGCAGGGAAAACGACTCTCATAAACATGATTTGCCGATTTTATGACCCGAATGCTGGAAGCGTTGCGCTTGACGGGCACGACTTGAGAGATATCCGGCAGGAGAGTCTCCGGAAGCATATTGGCGTCGTGCTTCAGGAAACGTTTTTGTTCGATGGTACGATTGCCGAGAACATAGCCTACGGCCGTCCGGATAGTCCGCCGGAGACCATTATCGCAGCTGCCCACGCCGCGAATGCCCACGATTTTATTTGTCGTCTGCCGGAAGGCTACGATACGCGGGTTGGGGAACGCGGACACCGTTTATCGGGCGGGGAGAAACAGCGAATCGCAATTGCGAGAGCGCTGCTGCTTGATCCGGAGATTTTGATCTTAGATGAAGCGACAGCATCTGTAGATACGGAGACGGAGCGGCTCATTCAAGAAGCGTTAAGCCGCTTATTCCGGGGAAGAACCACTATCGCGATTGCCCATCGCCTATCCACTTTACGTCATGCAGACAGGCTTGTAGTCCTCGACCAAGGCCGCATTGTTGAAATGGGGACGCATGAAGAGCTTTACGCGAAACAAACGCATTATTATCGTTTGGTCGAATCGCAAAAACAAACAGCGAAAATACCATCGGAGGTCGGATAAGATGAACCCGTTATTCTTTTTAAGCCGTTCGGAGCTGAGTCAAATCCGWTTGTTCCGATCTTCTGAAGGTATTTTGCATTTGGAGCAGGAAGGTAAGGGTTTTGCCCGTGTAACACTTATTCGCAGTTTTCCGTATACAATGCCCGACAGGTTCATCTCGGTTCGCTCGGCGGAAGGGCGTGAAATTGCAATGATACAGGATGTGAAGCTTCTCGCGGAAGATAGCTTTCAGACGGTACGAGAAGAGCTTGACCGAAATTATATGATTCCTGTCATTAAACAAATCCTGACTGTTAGAAAAAGAGGCAGCGAGTGGTATTTGCAGGTCGATACGAATTATGGCACGACAGCATTGGTCATGGATAACCTTCATGAAAATATCCAACCCGTAACGGAAAGCCGCTGGATGGTAACGGACAATGAAGGACGCCGCTTCGAGCTGTCCGATCCGGAGCAGATGGATGCCCGAAGCCGTGAATATTGGAAGAAGCTGATCTGATATACGGTTTGTAAAAGTCAGGAGGTATTCGTTTGGAAATCAAAGGGTCATCCTCATATGAAAACACTGACTTTTTTTGTTAACTACTTATCGAGAAGAAACCGCGCAGACTCTGTCAATACCTATTAAATGAATGCACCCGCTCGCTTGAAATACGTAAATCTGCCCGTGAATAACAAGACAAAGAATCAATGAAATAAATGTTGAGAATACAATTAAGACTAATCAGATGATAGGAAGAGAAGTTATTTTTATGTCTCAAATAGAAATCATCATACATTGACAACATCTGTCGGATGACAAGAATATGAGCCGATTAATGACCGCCTAAATCGCGGTTTTTTTGTTGAAGAAAAATAGATATTAATATGATAATTTCACGGCTGGAAGGATTCATGCGTTCATATCGTAGAACCCTGGACTCTTCCAAATTACCATTGTTTTAGCTAGTTTGTCCGCTGAATACTTCTTCGATTCGTTTCGGGTACAAACGGAAGTTTCCGTTGCATCCACAGGTGCTGCTCTGAAAAAAGTATTGCATCATTGTTCTCATTTCTCCAGATTGTCCTTAGGTTTCTTGTATAACCTTAGCTGCTGTGGATCAGGCTTGTCTATTACGATGTTGTTAATTAAATCTTCTTTGTAGAAGTACCTATTTTCCTCATTCCACACATTCTTCGCATGAGATTACAAAGAACATATATTTAATGTGAATAGTGATTTACTCCTAATGGTTGCTGGCTATTCATGTTTGAATAGGCATATACCTGTGAGTTTGTTATTTGTGTAAGTGAAATTTGATTACAGATATTGGGAATTTGTTGTAGTTGTTGTAGTGCCATTTGATGTTCTTGTAAAGCTGTTTGAATAATTTGTGCAGCTTGTTGAGTTTGCTTTGACACTAGCTGTTTTATCCTCTTTTATGGGTTGACTTATAACTTGAATACAAGCACAAGCACAATTATTTCCATTGACGACTTGATTAATGTGTTCGAGAGTAGATAAACAATGCATTAATAATCGCCAACAAATACCCCCAGTGTAACTGAGGGTATTTAAGTAATCTAATTCAACATTTAAGCACGATCACGATCTCGAGCACGATTTCTAGCACCCGCTAATCCAAGTAAACCTAAAAGACCAAGCCAACCCCAATTTGAACCACGATTATCTGATGTTGCATTTGTTCTATAGTTGTTAGCGTTCAAAGATGTATTGTAATTATTGGTTCGATAATTTTGATAGTCATCTGTATTTAATGCACGATTAGTGTCATTAGTGACGCGATTGACATCGTAACGAAGCTCTTGTCCCGGTGTATTAGCGTTACTTTCCGCTGATACAGAAATTGAGTTGAACATCATTAAACAGCTGATAAAGCCAATTAATAAAATATTTTTCATTTGATTACCTCGCTCTGTTTTGATTTTAATACAATGATATGTTTTGTAGTAAAGCTTAAATTTATACAAAAAATTAATTGTTATTAAAGGCGTGGCGGAAAATGTTTTGCGTCTTTGGCTATCACGTTTCTTTTATTCCAACAATCCCAATTCCTCATATACCTTATTTGATACAACACCGTTCTGCGCCAAATGATGATCACGTTGAAAATTTTTCACAGCCGTAGTTGTATTCGAGCGAAATTTTCCATTACATATTCCATTAAAGTATCCGGAGCTCTTTAAACGAGACTGAATTAGTTGTACATCTCCTCCGACGTCACCTTCCGCCAAATCCCTCGGTTCATGATTCGGATCCCCCAATATGTGTCCATATATCGTTACTTTAGCCCCGAGTGGAGTCATTTCGAATAATTCAATGACATCATTGTTGCGCATACGTATACAACCGTGACTCAAATGCTGCCCGATAGAAAACGGTTTGTTCGTGCCGTGAATGCCATAATTCCCCCAAGGGACGTTTAATCCTAGCCATCGTGGACCAAAAGAGGGACCCCAGTTTTCTCCCTTATATACGACTTTGTATTCCCCAACAGGGGTTGGAGTGGACGGATTATCGACGGCGACGATATAAGTTTTAATTTCCTTTCCCTGTGCCCGTACTATTAATCTGTGTTGTTGAGGATAAACTTCGATAGAAAACCCTCTTTGATCAGTTACGATCGGTAGCGAAGGTTCGGCATTAGTTGTTTGAAAATTGATTACCTCAATCGCGCTCAAAATAAGCAAAGCTATTGCAAAAACTCGAAGAAAGAGGAAAGTTATTTTTCGATTCATCTGTAGTCACCATAAAATTTATTTTCTTAGCTATTGCTGTAGCTTATCCTCTGATCTAATTTTTCATTCTGAATAATGACATTTAATCATTGCACATTTTTTTGTTTGGTAATATATCGACCTCAATTTTAGGAAGCCCCAATTTATTGTAGTGATTTATAAAAACTCGATCAATTGTAACAACCGTTTAAAGGCTTTCTACCCGAATGATTTTTTATTCTGGTCATTAGTAATTCACTTTCAATTGTTAGTTTGTGTCTAACAAATGGGGTGTAGTTTAATTGGCCCTGAGCTTTGCCATGCTTTAACATCTCTAATGAAAGGCAAATGGCAGATTTATATATTATCAATAGAATCATTTGACTGAGATACAGAAACAAAGAATGCTGCATTTCGAATTCATTCGAAATGCAGCATAGAGAATGGTGAAGCATCATTTATTGTATCCTTCTGAGAAGTTTTAATACAAAAATATATAAATCATATGCAGAATCAAAACAAAAAACTTCTAATTATAGGAATTTCGACTGTTTCAGCAATTGCATTTCATTGATATAAAAATTAGTATTGATTCCGAGCAAGAAATTGCCAACCTTTCTCTTTGCAGGTACGGAAGCAATTCCGTTATCAGTAAGCAATGTATCACATTCTTCAATCTCCATCTTTGCTTGATCAATGAGAGCATCCAGTATTTTTTTAAGTCTTTAATATCTCCTCCTGAGATATTATATCCATTAGTGGATAATGCATAGATGTACGCCATTGCCTAGAATTTGGGCGAAATATAGATTAGTCTGAAACTGAAGCAGCATTATCACCTTTCCAGATTATCCATACGAGAATACCCATCGATACGACTCCACCAAGTAATCCTAATGCCATATCTTTTTGCGTATCAAAGATATCACCTTGCATTCCAACAAATTTGGCTTCGCCACCTGGTCCGGCTATTAAGGCGGCAGACATTTCTAAGATCTCGAATAGTGCGCTAAAACTGAGCACAACGGCAACTGGCAGAGCTATTGACCAAATTCCGCGTAACTTAACTTTGGATTTTAAAATCTCATAGAATGGAAAAGCAAAGAACAATCCAAAGAAGAAATGAACGACTCGATCGTAATAGCTTCTTCTTGTATGAAACAATGTTTTTAGCCAATGGTCAAATGGTGTGCCTTCATATGTATAATGTGCCGCATAAGTATGAAGACAAAAGAAAACAAGCATCAGAAGATAGGACAGATTTGAAAAACGAAACCATTTATAAGTGAAAATAAGGATAAGGATAACCAAGATTAGCGGTAAGCTATCAGCTAGCCATTGAGATCGCTCAGTGGGTGATATGGCCATAAGACCAAAAAATAGGATGAAGATGAAGATCATGAATTTTAAAGGTTTATTTCGAGCAAAAGGAATGCTTGTACTTGTCCAATCCATTCGTTCTTTAGTCATGGGAATTTCACTCCTTACATTGGTGATCGTATGATTCCCGGTTTTAGAAAAATAAATACAGATCGCTGGCAAGTAATGAATCAGCAAATCAAATTTTAGTGGAAGCCAAAATTATCGCAGCAAAAAAAGAGTGAATACCGAAGACCGTGGGAGGTGCAAGATGCAAGAGAAGTAACGTAGTGCTTTCTAAACGGGATGCTGGGATAGTATTAATCCCAGACAACCCAATTGGAATAGAAGTCATTTAGATGATGATCCAGACGGTAAGTAATTATAGATCTGGTGGAGTAAAGACTTTAATTGCTTATTTGGACGAGGTTCCAGAAGATCAAGCTCATTAAATGTACTTACAATGTGGCGGCCTTTTAATCGAATGTACGGTTTTAGTTTTTTTGATTTCTTCTTCATGCTAATCACTAAGACCTCCTGAAATTTATGATAATGGCTTATTTTATGTCTAAGGAAGGCAGATCGCCTGTGCATTCGCCAAAAGTGTTGTATCTTCTAAAGGGTTATATAGATGACTTGCTGTGAGTGCGATCGAGCAACAAAATTCGTTGAATACAGAACTACATGGAAGGACTTAATGGGATGCATAACGGAAGAAGTACCCGAGCAGCCGAATGTATGAAGCTAACTGTCCTACCTTACATAAAAAATACCCTCCGGATGTTTGGGAGGGCTAGACGGACTTAGATATGGTAGTCATATATCTTATGCTATGAATAAAAAAACGTGAGTCAATTGTTTTTACACGGGACTGACCCCATAACGTGAGACAAATCAAAACACCTTCAAGAAAATGCAACCATGTCGTAAGATATGGAGACAACCTTGGAGGTGTTTTTACGTTGGCAACAAGAGTAAGTTATCCAGTGGAAATAAAGGCAAAAGCAATTGAAATGAGAATAGCAGGGATACCGGTCAAAGAGGTAATGG
>NZ_JBFTSN010000087.1:0-19743 GCF_056400045.1 Paenibacillus sp. 01L418 | reverse complement strand
ATCGGGAGCAGATTTAGCGCTTATGGGCGTGAAGCCAACATATCCTTCGGAAAAATACGGCTATATCGTTCCTGAGCTTGCAGCTGAGGCGAACAATTATGTCAATGTAAACAGCTTTAGAGAAAAACCCCGCGAAGAAGAAGCGGCAGCCATGATTGAGCAGGCTGCACTTTGGAACTGCGGGGTTTTTGCATTCAAGCTTGATTTTCTCATTAACATTCTGATTGCTAATGAACTGCCGATTCAATACGACGAGATGCTGAAGCAATACGGGAAGATGCCGAAAAACAGCTTTGACTATGAAATCGTAGAAAAGTCCAATCATATCGTGGCATTGCCATATGAGGGCGATTGGAAAGACCTTGGAACTTGGAACACCTTGACCGAGGAAATTGAAACGCCGCTTATTGGAAAAGGGATTATTTCGGGAGATTCAACGAACACGCATGTCATTAATGAGCTCGACATCCCGATTACGCTGCTGAATGTATCGAATGTCATTGTAGCGGCGAGTCCGGACGGAATTTTGGTGTCGGATAAAGCGGCTAGTCCTATGATCAAGGAGGTCATGAAGCATTCCGACCAGCGTCCGATGTATGAGGAGCGTCGTTGGGGCCGCTATCGTGTGCTTGATTATTTGAAATATCCCGACGGCAAGGAAGTGCTGACTAAACGAATATGCGTTGCGCCAGGACGTAACTTAAGCTATCAATATCATCTGCTGAGAGACGAGGTATGGACGATTGTTGCCGGACATGGCGTCATGGTGCTGAATGGTCGAAGCTTTGAAGTGAAATCAGGCGATGTGCTAACGATATCGAAAGAAAGCCTTCATAGTCTGCGCGCAGAAACAGAAATGGACATTATCGAAATTCAGACAGGGACGGAGCTTATAGAAGAGGACATCGTCCGGCTTGCCTTCGATTGGAATGAGATTATGCAAATATGCACCGTATAAATAAATCATTCAATGAAGGAGCGAATAGCATGAACATCACGGTTATTGGAACTGGCTATGTGGGGCTCGTCTCGGGCATTTGTTATGCGGAGCTTGGCAATCGCGTCATTTGCGTAGACAAGGACCCGCGCAAAATTGAGACACTAAACGCTGGCGGCATTCCGATCTATGAGCCAGGCCTCAAGGAGCTCGCAGCGTCGAACCGAGCAGCAGGAATGCTGACCTTCACGACTGATTTGCGAAGCGCGGTACAGCAATCGGACATTATCATTTTGGCGGTAGGAACACCGCCGCTGCCAAATGGCGAGGCTAATCTATCTTACATTGACCAAGCAGCCATAGAGATTGCTAAGGCGATGAACGGTTATAAAATCATAGCGGTAAAAAGCACTGTACCCGTTGGAACGAATGAACGTCTAGCAACCGTCATCGCCTCCCACACGAGTGAGTTGTTTGACAGTATCTCGCTGCCAGAGTTTTTGCGCGAGGGCTCGGCGATACAAGATACGCTGCATCCCGATCGCATTATTATTGGAGCCAGCTCACAAAGCGCAGCAGAAATTATGAAGCTGCTTCATATTCCCTTAACGGAACAAATCGTCATTACGGATATTCGCAGCGCTGAAATGATTAAATATGCGTCCAATGCATTTCTAGCTACCAAAATATCATTTATCAATGAGATCGCTAATATTTGCGAGAAGGTAGGCGCAGATGTAACGAAGGTAGCTGAAGGAATGGGTTATGACAAGCGAATTGGCCCATCATTCCTAAAAGCGGGAATCGGCTACGGGGGCTCTTGTTTTCCTAAAGATACAAGCGCCTTAATTCAAATTGCCGGACATGTTGATTATGAGTTCAAGCTGCTGCGCTCGGTAGTAGAGGTCAATCAGGATCAACGCTTTAACGTCATTCGCAAGCTGGAGACGATATTTCAAGGTGAGCTTTCAGGCAAGACGATTGCAGTATGGGGGCTTGCATTCAAGCCGAATACCGATGATGTGCGCGATTCGCCAGCATCGGAAATTATTCAACATTTGGTGGACAACGGCGTTAAGGTCAAGGCTTATGACCCTATTGCGACTGACAACTTCCGCACTTTATATGAAATTAGCGGTGTTGAATGGTGCGAGGACGCGATGGAAGCGGCAAAAGATGCGGATGCGCTTTGCTTGCTGACAGAGTGGGAGGAGTTCTCGCATGTTGACCTTGGACTGCTTCAACAAGTATTAAAGAGTCCGATTCTGATTGACGGCCGCAATGTTTTCGAAGAGGAGCATTTGGTTGGTACTGAATTTGTTTATTACTCCGTAGGCCGCCCTAGCCTTAATCAAGGCGTAAAGCAGCAAATACCTGTATTACAATTTTAAACCAAACTAATGACCAGAGGTGAATGAAATGACGTTTCGAAAAAAAGTAACCTTATCTGCGCTGGCGATCTCTATGCTTACAGCATCGCTAGGCGGATTGCCGCTCAGCCAGAAAGGGCTGACCGAGAAGCTGGGATTTGTTCAAGCGGCGAGTGCCGCAGAAGCTGCGCTGCCTTCAAGCGTGTTTTTGGAGCGTATGCAGGCTCTATATGCAGCACTAGCAGCTGGGGACAAGAAGGACATGCAAGAGGTTAAAAATTTGCGAGATGAAATTGCCGGTTTGGATGAAGCAACAAATCAGCAGCTGATCGATCCGATTTGGACCAAAATTAGCGAGAAGCTTCCTGAGTCTGCCGATAAAGCAGAACTTAAAGCGAGCCTGTTCCGGTTGATCAAGGCTGTAGGCTCCTTCCGTTACGACCCTGAAGCCTCTGATTTGGAGGCTATTCGCACGAATCCAGAGTTTCGTGCAACGTTAAAGACGATTGCAGCTGCCGGCGGTGACGAGAACATCCGATTAGAAGACTTTCTTGTCTTTATGTTTGGCGATGGCAGCAACCGTAAAGGCGTGGAAGGAACGATTGGCAGCCTGATCGCGGAGAAGTCTCCGGAGGAGCTGATTTTGCTGCTTGGCAATAAGCAGGGCATTGTAACGGTTCTTCTTCAAGCGATGGAGAAGCTGATGGGTGAGACAAAGGAGTACAAGTTCAGCTCTATTTTGAAAAATTTAGGCGTGACGCCGCAGGATGTAAGAGCGACCGTACAAAACTTCCAGGTGAAGCTTCAGAAGGACGAGCCTGCGATCAGCGCGATGACTGTGGCGTATATTCGATCAAGCGTGAAGTCAAGCGTGAAAATAGACTACACCGGTCGTGTGCATTCGTATAGTTTAAATGTGTTCGGCGTATATCTTTTCCCACAAGTGCTGCAATGGTCAAAGGTATCCGGCGATTCTAATGTAAAGGTATTGCCTACGGGTGTCGTAACTATACCGGATGCTGCGAAAACCGGCACAGCTGTTATTCAGGCTAAGCTTATTAATCCATACGGTGGCTCGGCGAAAGTCATATTTGAGCAAGAGGTAACCTTAAACGCTGCAATTTCGCATGAGACCGAATTTCCTGTAGAGTCATTCCTTGCGCGGATGAATAAGCTGCATTCTGCTCTAGCAGCAGGAGATCCAGCAGATATTGGGGCTGTTCGCAATTTGCGTGATGAGCTTGCCGGGCTGGACTTTGCTAAGGATCACAATTTAATTGATCCGATTTGGAAGAAGATTACGGCTAAGCTGCCCGCAGAAGCAGACCAAGCAAAGCTGAAGGCTGTTTTATTCAATATGGTTAAGGAAATTAGCTTGATTCCATATGACCCGCAGGCTGCAAGTTTAGAGGAGATTCGCAAAAATCCAGAATATCGTGCTGTGTTAGCTGAGCTTGGAGCAGCCGGAGGCGGCGAAACTAGCTTTGTAATAGACGATATTCTCATGTTTTTATTTGGCGATGGTGGTGTTATTCCAGGTGTAGATGGTGCTATAAGGCAGAAGCTTGCCAGCCTGTCACCGACTCAGCTGCTGCAGTTGATTGGAGATAAGCAAGCGATTTCCACACTGCTGCTCCAGAAGACAGAGGAGCTGCTAAGTGAAACCGGCAATTATAAGTTCAGCTCCGTTTTAAGCCAGTTGGGTGTAACGGCGGAGGAGTCTGCTGCAACCATGCTTAACTTCCAAGCTCGATTGAAGATGGATGAGCCAGCAATTCAAGCGCTAATTATCGCTCATATGCGCTCCGAAGCTGTCGAGGCTGTTAAAATCAGTGAAGACGGCCGTGAGCAAAAATTCAGCTTGAAGGTGTTCGGCGTGGATGTTCCGCCGCTTGCGCTGCGGTGGAGCAAAGTATCTGGAAGCAAAGATGTGAAAGTATCTACTGGCGGTACGGTTACGCTTCCGCGAGGCGTTGCCAGCGGATCGGCGGTTGTTCAAGCGACGTTGATTAACCCATATGGTGGACAAGCTAAAGTTATTTTTGAGAAAGAGGTTACGTTAACAGCTACAAATGGAGAGGGAGAACACTTCCCAGCAGAAGAATTCCTTGAGAGAATGAATAAGCTTCACGCGGCACTGCTTGCTGGAGATCCTTCGGATGTGCAGGATGTACGCAATTTGCGCGATGAGATCGCCAAGCTTGATTTTGCCAAGGATCAATCCCTTATTGATCCTGTCTGGGTCAAGATTGCTCCTAAGCTTCCCGCATCGGTTAATCAAGCGGAGCTGAAGAAGACTGTGTTCCAGATCATTCAGTCTGTAGGCTCCCTGCAATATGATCCAGAAGCGAAGGGACTTGAAGCGATTCGAACGAATCCAGAATTCCGTGCTGCACTGAAGACGATTGCCGCTGCRGGCGGGGTAACAAGCCTCAGCATGGATGATTTCCTCGTTCTGTTGTTCGGTGATGGAGCTGACCGCCTTGGTGTTGAAGGGACCGTTCGCAAAATTATCTCGGATATGAAGCCGCAGGAGATCGCTCAGCTGCTCGGCAACAAGGAAAAAATAAATGCGGTTATTATGGAAGCCATGGGTGAAATTTTATCCAAAAAGGATGATTATGCATTAAGCGAGGCGCTGAACAACTTAGGTGTTAAATCGGCTGATGTACGACTATCTGTTTTTAAATTCCAACTAAAGCTTAAATATGATGAGCGGGCCCTTAACGCATTAACAGTTGCTTATATCCGTTCAGAAGTTATTTCGGCGGTGAAGATTACGGCTAGCGGAAGGCAGCATGAATACAGCTTGAAGCTGCTTGGCACTGTTTTGCCATCCTCGTTCTTGAAATGGAAGAAAGTATCGGGAAGCAAAGATGTCACAGTCGATTCGCGAGGGAAAGTAACGATTCCGAAAAAGGTTGCTAATGGTACGGCTGTTATTCAAGCGACGTTAGTGAATCCATACGGCGGCTCTGCTAAAGTGATTTTCCAGCAAGAGGTGACGCTCGTTAATGAAGATGTCGAAATTGATCCTAAGGCAGAGTTTAAGAGAATAGCTGAAGAATTGGATAGCAAGCTGAACGAGGTTAAGAAAAAGCTGAAAGCAGCGACTAACGATGAGCAGAAGGCACAACTGATCATGGATGTTGTACAGGCTAGAAATGTAGCTGTTGATGAGATCAATAAAGTAAAAACAACGAATGCGCTGAAAAATAAGGCGATAAACGAAACGAAAAGCAAGGTCAACAAATTGCTTACTACCATTATTACGGAAATCATGCGATCTTAACAAAAAGCAGCCAGTCTTCCTTCTCGTCTAAGAGAAAGGAGACTGGCTTCTTTCTATTCAAAACGGAAGGTGGTATGAGCATAATATGAGCAAGCATCATGCAAGGAAGAAACGGCGTCCGCGGCTTCAAAAGCCGGATACGATTAATATTATTTTAGGCTCATTAACGCTTATTCTATTATTTGTGTGGGGCGGTCTCTATTGGAATGAATCCTCACAACAATCACTTATTGTGAATGCGAATGGCGCAGCATTAAACGAGCAAGCACAGCTGAGTGAGGAAGAACTGTATGGGACAGCGCCTGAGAAAACGAGTCCAACTGTAGATGGCGTACCGCCAACGACTGACAAAACCGGCAAACCAGTGGAACAGGTGGCAGGTAAGCCTGCTGGAAGTGGAGGGGAAGCTGTACTGCCGGAGAAAGAGGCGGATAAGCCGGCTGGGGAAAATGAAAATCCCGTTCAGACGACGAAGCCATCAAGTACAACTAAACCGAACAAAGGGACGGAGACGAAGCCGAATGATGGTTCAACGTCAACGCCAACGACAAAACCAAAGCCAACGCCTTCGCCTGATCAGCCAAATGTGCCGGAAACGGAAGCTCCAATTACGTCAACAGAAAAGTATGAGCAGCAGATTGTTCAGATTCAAGCTAAGTGTACGCAGGATATGAATGATGTATTGGCAGGGGCGGAAACAAGTGTTGCACAATTGGATATGTCTGATCCTTACGCGTTTCAGGAGTTAAGCCAGAAATGGATGGATGGGCTTTCGAAGGTGGAAGCGACATGCAGTACGAAAATGCAGGGAATTATTGCACAAGCAGAAAAGGATAATGTGGAGGCAGAAATTACGGATAAGTGGGAGCAAACGTTCAGCGATCTCATGCTGCAGCTTCAAGGGCAATTCGAGGCGAAGCTGCTGCAATTGATGGGCGGTTGAAGCTAAGAACGTTTGGAGTTCCTTATTTTAATCAAATATAGATATAGTGAATAGATCATCCATCCTTTGGCAAGGTGCGATCACGGAGTACACGTTCGAGCAAGTTGCGAATTAAATCCAGATCGTCCTTTTCCAAAGGAACCCCATCCCAGTGCAGCTGTTCATAATTCAAATATTCCTTCGCATTATGATTGAGCTCGATTGGCGGCTCAGGATAATCAGTAAGCCCAAGAAGATAATCAGCGGAAGTGCGCAGCTTGCGTGAAATAGTTTGAATGGATTCAAGAGTCGGCTGTCGATAGCCGGATTCATAGCCTGCATAGGTGCTTTTCGCAACTCCTAAATAATCAGCAACTTCTTGCATCGTTAATTTCCTCGATTTACGCAGCTGTTTAAGGCGCTTCGCAAACATCAATATCCCCCTCTCCAACGTCACAAAGTCTATTTTAAATGATCATATTGCTTGCAAGGTAAATGCACACATAATTATATCATGTTTTCCAATTGCATGTACAAATCAGAACACTAGCTTGTTGTAAGCAACCTTACAGCCGCCAAAAGTCCCTCTCCGACTGCGAATTGACTCCATAAGCACATCTATGTGCTTATAACCACCAAACTCATGATACTTCAAGGCTCTAAGAACATATACGTGCTAACAGCCAATTTAGATCACTATTTCAACGCTGGTTTTACTCCATAAGCACATATATGTGCTTACAGCCGCCAAACTCATGATACTTCAAGGCTCTAAGAACATATACGTGCTTACAGCCACCATAAATCCCCACTCCAACGGCCCACCTAACTCTATAAGCGCATATATGTACCTACAGCTACCAAACTAACATAACTTTAAGGCTTTTAGAACACCGACTTGCTTACAGTCGCCTTCACTAATCAACAACCCTGTATGCCGCCGCCGAAGTCTGTCGTTTTTGCAAAAGCTGCCTAAATACACGGATATTTGAACAATCATTATGGTTTTTTCTAATGAAAGCGCATTCTTTATAAGAGTACTATTAAGAGGTAAATATTTCTTGCCAAAAATTTTGCATGATTGCTAGAAACGTTTACAGCTTATTTTAGCCCATTTATGAAAGGGGAACAAATGCTGAATGAGTAAGCGATTGAAACGGAGCATGTCGTTAGTGTTGGCAGTAGTTATGGTTTTCTGCACGGTTTTTGCTGGATTTACAAATGAGCAAGCAGAGGCCGCGCAAACTGCACAGCCGCAGATGTGGAAGTTTGATTTTGGTTCAGCGCCAGCACCTGCTGGAAGTACAGGCGGTCCTGTTGCGGATGGTTATATCGGAATTACTGGAACGACGCTTTATACACCTGAGAAGGGCTATGGTTTGGATATGAATCTTGCTTCTCGTTTTCGAGGGGCAGAATCACCGGATAACGTAATTAATGATTTTGTTTTGGGAGGAACAAATGTTCCTTTTGTATTCAAAGCGGACATACCTAATGGCAACTATAAGGTCACGCTTTATTCCGGTGATCTTCTTCAAACGACTTCTACCTACAAAACGAAGGTAACGATTGAGGATGTAGCCGGGGAATCTATCAACTCTCGCAGAGCTGTAGAGAGCAAGGTTTATAATGCTTCAGTCGCAGATGGACAACTAAATATTCAACTGACAGGCGATGGAACATTCAGTGTATTGAACGCTGTTATTATCGAGCAAGTACTTCCTTCTGCGCCAGAAGGACTCATGCTGACGAGTATAAGCGCAAGCGGAGTTTCAATGAAATGGACAGCTGTCACGGATGCAGTTTACTACCATGTATACCGTACGACTGGCGGCAGTGAGCCAAGTGAGCCAATTGCTGAGCAAATCAAAGAAACGAGCTATTCCGATGCTAATGTAAGTGTTGGGGACAGCTATACGTATTATGTTTCGTCCGTCAATGCCTTTGGCCAGCAGTCGCCTTTAAGTACAGCTAGCGAGGCTGCCTTGATTCCGATGCCGCAGTCTCCTGTTTTTCCCACCAATCTAGCAGTTACCGAAGTGAATGCCGCCTCTACTCGGCTTGCTTGGGGCGCTTCTGTTGGAGCGGCGGACTATGTCGTATATCGTTCGGATGCAGTGGATGGGACGTATGCTGAGATTGGCCAATCAGCAGCATCGTCGTATATCGATCAAACAGCGAATACCGCTATCGTGCAATATTACAAAATAAAAGCACGGAATGGACAAGTCTTGTCCGACTTCTCGGCTTACGCGGCAAGCACCGTGTATGTGCCGCCGGTTGTCTTGCCGGATGGAGATGTAAAACGTTTTGATTTTGGAAAAGGTTGGGCAGCCGATGGTTATGTTTCCGTTTCCTCTGCTGCTGCTTATTCTGCGGAGCGAAAATACGGATTCGGTGATCCGGCAAAGGTAAGCTTCGTCGACCGCGGCACAGCGGATGCGCTGCGCTCGGACTTCAGCATCGTAAAGGACACATCCTTCATTGTGGATCTGCCGAATGCAGATTACACCGTGTCTCTTATTGCAGGGGATCTGAATGACGTAACAGATATTTCAATTACGGTCGAGAACATGGAAAAGGTAAAACGACTGGACGGCAATGCGGTTAGGCCAGCAGGTCAATTTCTTGAAATGAGCTTTGATATTGCGCTGGTAGACGGGCAGCTGAACTTCGAGTTTGCGGGTACTGCTCCAAAAATCAACGCGCTCGTCATTACGAAAAAAGCAGAGCGTACACCAGGCGAGCTGCCTACTATTTATCTTGCAGGTGATTCTACAGTACAAACGTACGATCCGTACTGGCTTCCACAAGCGGGCTGGGGACAAATGATTCCAAGCTTTTTCTCTGAAAATGTTATTTTCAAAAATCATGCGATCGGCGGTCGTAGCACCAAAAACTTTATATCCGAAGGCCGCTTGGACGAGGTGCTGAGAGCTATTAAGCCGGGCGATTATTTCCTCGTGCAATTTGGTCATAATGATGCAACGATTAGCGTTCCGGATCGTTATGCATCTCCAGCTGATTACAAAAACTATTTGAAAACGTATGTAAACGGCGCGAAGCAGCGCGGAGCAACGCCAATTCTTGTGACGCCGATGGGCAGGCGCAGCTTCAACGCCGAGACTGGAAAGTTTAACGTCAGCTTCCCAGAATACGTGCAAGCGATGAAGGAAGTGGGGCAGGAGCTTGACGTTAACGTGGTTGATTTGAGCACGCTGAGTATTGCGTATTACGATTCAATCGGTCCAGCAGCAACGTTATCCGTGTTCCTTCATACGCCAGCTGGTGTATACGGAGCATTCCCGAATGGCTCCGCTGATGATACGCATTTCCAAGAATATGGCGCCATCCAGCTCGCGCGTATGCTCTCGGCAGCGATCAAGCAGCTGGATTTGCCTCTGGCTCAATCCGTAAAAGAAATTGAATTGCCAGCAAACGTGCCAGCTAAGCCGACCAGCCTTGTCGCTGGAAGCATAAGCAATGCAGGAGCATTGCTCAAATGGGACAAAACAGCAACAGCTGATATTTACAAAATCTATCGCAAGCTTTCCTCAGAGCCGGATAGCGCGTATGCCATGATTGGTACTTCTACACTTCCGACGCTGAATATGGGCGGCCTTGTTGAAGGGAACAGCTATCATGTTTATGTGACAGCAGTGAATGGCAAAGGAGAGTCTGCGCCATCCGATTCCATCTTTATTCAAACGAAATCGGCATTGTACAAATATGATTTCGGAACGATTGGCGGTGTAGTTGAGGCCGGTTATACCGAGGTTACTCGCAATACGATTTACACCGCTGAACGCGGATATGGCATAACGGACAGCACAGGTATGATAGATCGCGACCGCGGAGCGGGTACGGATGCGCTCAGACGAGACTTTGTTGCTTATTTTGGCAATAGCTATGAATTCAAAGTAGACCTGCCAAACGGTTATTATTCAGTCAAAACCTATACGGGGGACTGGATCGGGTCAACGAAAACGAATATTTATATTGAAAATAAGGATTATGGCACGGTATCATCGGGCAAGGAAAATATTGCTGAACGGGTGTTCAACATGATTGCCGTTAAGGACGGCCAGCTGAACATGATCCTCAGCGGCCAGACTGCTCATTTGAATGGAGTTGAAATAACACCGCTGCTTCTAGCGCCTACGAAGCTAGAGCTAAACGATCTTGATTTGAGCAGCAATCCAATTAAGGCGGAGCTTTCATGGACGGGAGTTGCGGATGCTGTAAAATATCATGTTTATCGCAAGGCTACTGTCGCAAGCAGCGCTGAGCTGCTAAGCGTGACGACGCAACCAACGTTTATTGATACAAGCGCGGATGTTGGCCTTGAGTACGTATATTCGGTGTCGGCAATAGACAATACCGGATTTGAGTCGGTGACATCTAATTTCCTACAGGTGTCCATGATTGATCCGAATGTGGAGAAAGCAGCGATTCCATCTGGCCTTGCGCTTGCTTCCATTCACAAAAACGATATCAGCTTCACTTGGGATGCCGTTCCACAGGCAAGAATGTACAATGTGTATCGCGCCAAAGAAGCGAATGGCCCTTATACGTTGATTGGAAAGTCATCTACGGCAGCTTATACCGACAACACCGTTTTGACGACGATTCCTTATTACTATAAAGTGGCCTCTGTCAATGAGGGCGGCATTTCTGAGCTGTCGGGTGCTTTGGAGACGCAGGCAATTACAACGCTTGTTCGTGCAATGGAGTATCTGGATCGTTCGCCTGTCGCCATTAAGACGGAGAACGGCAACTATTTGGGATGGCGTATGTTAGGACTTGATCCAGAGTCAATCGGCTTCAATGTTTATCGTGACGGCGTCAAGCTTAACGATGAGCTAATCACGAAGAGCACGAACTATGTGGATACGGTGGGTACAGATACATCCTCGTACCATATTAGATCGGTGCTGAGCGGTGTTGAGCAGGCGGCGACAAGCAGCTTCGGCGTTTGGCAAAAGCAGTACAAATCAGTGCCGCTGCAGAAGCCAGCCGATGATTATACGAAGGACGGACAGCCGTACTCGTATTCAGCGGGTGACGCTAGCGTTGGGGATCTCGACGGTGACGGTAAATATGAGATTGTCATGTTATGGTCGCCATCCAACAGCAAAGACAATTCCCAAGCCGGTTATACGGGCATTGTGTATATGGATGCTTATAAGCTAGACGGCACGCGGCTATGGCGCATTAATCTCGGACCAAATATTCGAGCAGGAGCGCATTATACGCAGTTTATGGTTTATGACTTGGATGGTGATGGACGTGCGGAAGTAACGTTCAAGACAGCAGATGGCACGATTGACGGAACGGGCAAAGCCATCGGTGATCCTAGCAAGGATTATCGCAACAGTACCGGATATGTTTTGCTAGGCAATGAATATTTAACCGTATTCGAGGGCTTAACTGGAAAAGCGCTTGCCACAACAGAATATGATCCGCCTCGCGGTGATGTTGCAGCGTGGGGAGATACTTACGGCAATCGGGTAGACCGTTTTCTAGCAGCGGTCGCGTATCTTGACGGCGAGAAGCCGAGCTTAGTTTTTAGCAGAGGGTATTACACACGTACGGTGCTTGCTGCTTATGACTATCGCAATGGTCAGCTGACGAAGCGGTGGGTATTTGACTCTAACGATGAAGGAAACGGCTCCTTTGCAGGCCAGGGGAATCACAATTTATCGATAGGCGATTCGGACGGCGACGGCAAAGACGAAATTCATTTTGGCGCGATGGGTATTGATGACGATGGCAAGCCGCTCTACAATACGGGACTTGGTCACGGTGATGCGATGCACTTTGGCGACCTTGACCCTGAACGTCCGGGACTGGAAATATTCGCTGTACAAGAGCATAGCGACTCCCCATACGGGATGGATTTGAAGGATGCGCGTACAGGCGAAATTATTTGGGGGATTCATACCGGCGTAGATACCGGTCGCGGGATGTCAGCGGATCTCGATCCAAGATATTTGGGTGAAGAGATGTGGAGCGCCAATATTGTAAGTAGCGAGCATATCCCGGTTACAGGATTGTACAGCGCCAAAGGCGAGAAAATAACGACGAGCATCCCAAGCTCGACAAACTTTGGCGTATGGTGGGATGGCGATCTGCTGCGCGAGCTGCAGGATTATAATCGCATCGATAAATGGGATTATATGAATGCAAAAACGGTTAATTTATTGACCGCAGTTGGCTCYTCTACAAATAACTCGACGAAAGCGAACTCTAGCTTGCAGGCTGATTTGTTCGGCGACTGGCGTGAGGAGATCATGTGGCGTTCAGAAGACAGCAGCGAATTTAGAATCTACTCTACTGTGGATGAAACTGAATATCGCATTCATACGCTGATGCATGATCCGAACTATCGTTTAGGAGTAGCTTGGCAAAATGTTGCTTATAACCAGCCGCCGCATCCAAGCTTCTATTTAGGAGACGGAATGGCGATGCCAGCAGCTCCAAATATTCAATATATTCAAGTGCTAGTTACCTCGATAACGGTAACAGCGGCAGGGCAAGCCGATTCTGTTAAGGTAGGCAGCACGCTCCAGATGAATGCAGAGGTTCATATGGATACTGCGGCTAACAAAAGTGTTGTTTGGTCAGTTGTGAATGAGGATGGCAGCCCTACTGCTCTGGCAGCAATCGGAACAGATGGCCTGCTTCATGCGACAGCGGAAGGAAAGGTAACCGTCGTAGCGACGGCTGCGGATGGATCGGGTGTAAAAGGGGAGAAAAAAATTACCCTGCTTGCAGATCCAGTCGTTTCACCAAGTCCAACACCGACACCAACACCAACTCCAAGTCCAACACCGGATTCATCGTCGGGTGGAACAGCGCCAACTCCAGCACCTGCTGGCAATCAAGTAACGGTTGAAGCAGTGACAGTGAACGGAAAAGCGACAGCGGTGGTAGAAGCTGCGGATCTCCAAAAAGTGATCGAAGCAGCAGCGAAATCGCTCACCATTAAGGTGAATGCGGTAGGTTCTGCCAAATCAGTAGAGATCAGCATTCGTGGCGGTGCGTTTGCGGGCTGGAATACGAAGGATGAATTATCTTTAACAATTGATACAGGCTCGGCAAAAGTAACCCTTTCGAACAAAGCACTTAAGGGTGCGCTTGGCGCAGGTACAGAAACGCTAAAACTATCAATCGATAGGATGGATACTTCTGGACTCTCCGAGGCTATTCGAGAGAAAGTTGGCGATGGAACCGTCTATGATTTCAATCTATATGTAGGCGATAAGAAAATAAGTGAATTCGCGGGCGGCAAGCATGCACTTGAGATAAGTGTTCCTTATGTGCTTAAGCCAGGTGAGAAGCCGGGCAATGTGGTCGTTTATTATATCGCAGACGATGGCAAATTCGAAATCATTCGCAATGGAAAGTATGATGCAAAAACAGGGATGATCACCTTCAAAACGAATCATTTCAGCTATTATTCTAGCCTATACGCGGCATCTGCATTCACGGATCAGAATCAAGCTTTATGGGCAATCGATCCGATTGAAGCATTGGCAGCGCGCAGCATTGTTAATGGCTATGGAGATGGCAGCTTTCAGCCAAATGGCGAGGTGACACGAGGAGCATTTGTGAAAATGCTGATGCTGGCATTAGAGCTAGAAGACAGTGAAGAAGTAAGCAGCTTTAACGACGTGAAAGCAGGCGCATGGTACGCCAGCTCAATTGCCGCAGCTGAGAAGCTTGGCATAATAAAAGGCAAGTCTGACGGAACCTTTGGCGTCAACGAGCTTATCTCACGGCAGGATATGGCCGTTATGGCCTACCGTGCAGCTGAGGTAGCTGGCTTGAAGCTTGTGAGTGGAAGCGCAATTGCTTTCACCGATCAGGAGGAGATTGCCGATTATGCAGCCAAGGCTGTTCAGGAAATGCAGTCGACAGGCATTCTGAACGGCATGTCGGGTAATACATTTATGCCAAATGGATGGAGTACAAGAGCACAAGCAGCAAAAGTCATTTATTCGATGATGAGCATGCTCGAATAAAATATGTCAACTGAGCAGATCCCTATAGCGAAGGAAAGCCGAATGATTCGGATTCCGCAGCTATAGGGATTTTTTTATTCAATAATATCTTGAATATGCCATGGGGACTTAGCGGTTTCTCGTTTGAACATAAAGGTATAAACACTGCTTCGGCGAGGCTTATTCAGCTGATGGATGGATACAGGCAATCTTATTTCGGTCGTTAAAGCATCACCAAGCTCATCGGTGTGGATCTGACCTTTGGATTTTGGCGGGATTTGCTCTCGTATGGAAACGAGTGACTCCATAACATGTAAGATGGAAGCGAGCTTTTCCTTTGGCATTTCTTTGGCGAGCGGAAGCAACAACTCATGGTCTTGATGATACATCGCTTCAACGAAGCTTCTAGCCAGAACGCTCGGCGGAACAGATTCGAAATAAGGTTTGATTTGTCCAGCAGCCTTATGTACCATCATTTGGTGCGCAGGGTCTGGAGTATCTGATTTATGGGTGGAGCTGCCTAGAAAATGAATGCAAAAGTGTCCAGAGAAGCCATTCTCCGGAATGCCGTCTCCGCCATGCGGCATGCCATTCATAGAAGCAGCGATCCAGGTGTCGCCGGAGTGGACGAGTATGGCCTTTCTTTTCCAGCTCCATTTGTCATTATAAATTTGCTTCATAACACGGGAATCTTCTTTCGTTAACGGCTGAACATCTGCATGATCGCTGCCTGCGCGCCGTTGTACATGGAAGGTTAATCCCGTCTCCAGCTCCGTCACGGAAAACATGCTTTTTTTAGGCAAAAGCTCCGTTGCTTGCTGCCATGTCAACAATTTCCCGTAATGCTGTGTCCGCAAACCTTCGGCTAACCGAACCAGCTTCTTAGCTAGCTTGTCAGGCAAAATTATTTTTTCTGCTTTTGCTTCGTTCCAGAGCTGTCCTGAGCGATCCAAGCGATAATGTACCGTTTCAGCAGACTTTAATGCGATGTCTATATCGGAGTAATAGTCTATCTCAGCTTCAGGAACATGCTTGGATTGACGCAAAGCGGCATTTATTTCTTGGCTTTCAATTTGCAACTCGCTCATAAATGAGGATTGTTGGCCAGAGCGGACAGTCATAATCATTATATGTTGCTGCTGCTGCTCATTTGATTTTTTGGGCTTCAACATCAACGTCTGTGCAGCGGCATCGTTGGCTTGTAAGGTTAACAGCGATATAAGAACGAATATAACAACAGCTGCTTTTCTCCAGATCCGGGTCATAAGTTGTCCTCCTCCAATCACAATTGTCGTTATCTTTATATTCAGCCAATTTCCCGTTAATTATGTGGTCACCGCGTATGCATGCTTCTGCCTAAAATGATTCATACTAGCACGGATACTACCGTATAGGGGTGATTAACGACAATGGGATTGCCGTGGATTCTGGCCATATTGTTTTTGTTCCAGCAAGGAGCATATTCTGATTCTTTAGTTATCGAGCATGAAGGCCATGCGATTTCGGAAATGAAACGTGCACAGTATAGCGATTCGATGACTGGCATTCCGCTCGTTAATCAAGAGAAGCTTGATAAATTTATGGATGAGCTTGATAAACGAGTGCAGAAGCCTCCTATTAACGCAGCGCTTGATGGAGCGGGGAGAATCATGTCCGAGCAGACAGGAAGTAAGCTTAATCGGAAAGCGTTCGAGGAGCTGTTTTACAGCTTTATTTATGAAGGGGAACTATTAAAGCTTGAGGCTCCTCTGCTAACGACTTATCCGAAAGTAGACAGTGAGCTGCTCTCGAACATCAAAACCAAAAAAATTGGACTCTATGCTACATACTACAACTCACGCAACAAAAACCGTTCTCATAATGTTGAATTAGCTGCGAAAGCAATTAATAACCATGTCGTTTTCCCGGATGAACGGTTTTCTTTTAATGAGGTTGTTGGCATGCGGACAAGGGAAAAAGGGTATTTGCGTGCTCCAGTCATTGTGAGGGGAGAGGTTTCGGAAGACGTCGGCGGTGGTATTTGTCAAATTTCATCTACCCTCTTTAATGCAGTGGATCGGGCAGGACTCAAAATTGTTGAGCGCTATTCACACAGCCGGCATGTCAAATATGTTCCGCCAGGACGCGATGCGACGGTAAGCTGGTATGGGCCGGACTTTGTGTTTCAAAATAAATATGATCAGCCTGTACTCATTCGTGCTTATGCGCAAGGAGGGCAGGTCAGCATCGTTATTTGCTCTTCGGAAGACGTTAATGCAAAAACGAGACAAGTGCCCAGCGCCTCAAAAAAATTGCCTGAGGAAATCAAGCTGGAGATGGATGCTGGCGGTTCGGAGCCAAAAAAATAAACATGAAAGATTAGATAAGAGACTGCCGAATGGGCAGTCTTTTTATTATGTAATTTATTGCTAGATCTCAATTGCAAAGGTAAAGTAAAGCAAGTAAGAGATGCTTATGGATTACAAAATTGTTTTTTCGATGTAGATGGAACGATTACGCACCAAGCTGCTGATTTTGTTACCAAAAAGTCGAGCGAGGACGGAATTGAGTTTTCGCTCAAAAAGTATGGGATTATATAACCCTTTCCTTCTTATATGAAGATGGGCGCTTTTTTGATGATGGTTTGGTACGTAAGGGTTGACACCGCTAAGCGATTTCGTGATGATGGAGTAGAGCATGTAGCGGAAGGAGCTGACCGAGATGAATTTAATAGTGGAACAACCAGCAGCTCGCTGGTACAAAAAAGAAATGGGTCTTTCCGATGGTGAAGCGATTCGTATTTACGTTCGCCTGGGCGGCTGCGGCAGCGTTCATCCAGGACTTTCACTTGGCATTATGAAGGATGAGCCCAAGACAGCGGGACTTCGTGATGTCGTAGAAGGTATTACCTATTTTATAGAAGATGATAATCTGTGGTATTTGGATAATAAGACGCTTCGCATTTCTTTTGACGAGAAGTATGAAGAAATTAAAATGGTTGTGGAATAACCACATGGCATAGCAGGACAACAAAAAAGGAGCAGCTCCAATAGGTCATAAACCTTAAGGAGCTGCTCCTTTTTTGCGTGTTGGCGCTTATTTGCTACTTATCAAGAGGCGATTCTGCTTCAGTTTTGTCCTGGCATGAGCTTTTTGAGCAATTGCAGCATTTGCCGTTATGACGATGACCAGCTGCCTTGTCTTTATCATGCGGTGCTCCGTTTTCTGTATTCTCCTTGTTATCCTCATTTAAAGATGCCTGTATGTCCACTTTGTTTACCGCCATCCTCTCATTTGCCGATCACTTATTTCTATTATAAAAGAATGATCATGGAGGCCACATCGGGGAACCTCCCTATTTGCTAATCAGCTTTCGCTTAGAAACCCTTAGCTATAGTTCAGGGAGTTCCCCGACATACAAATGGAAGAGAATCCCCTAAACTAAAGGTGTAGCAAACGAAAGCGAGCACAGCATAAACGATTAACACCACACATTAGGAGGATTTCATATGGAGCATGCTCCTTTGAGAAGGGTTGAACAGCTTGCTTTGAAGAAGCAAAAGGTGTTTCTGACAAGCAAGCTGAGATATATATTGCGAGCCATGTTAGCGAGTATGTTTATCGGATTTGGCGTAATCGTAGCGTTTAAGACAGGCAGTTTTTTCTATGAGTCACATAGTCCGCTAACCTATCCAATGGCGGCGATAACGTTTGGTGCAGCAATCATTCTAATCGCATATGGCGGAGGAGATCTTTTTACAGGAAACACCTTCTATTTCACCTTTGCAGCTCTTAGGGGCAAAATGCGCTGGCTAAACGTTGTAAAGCTATGGTGTGCAAGCTACGCAGGCAACTTTCTAGGTGCAGTTGCTTTCGCCCTTCTCATATGGGCAACCGGATTGTTCAGCGATGCATCCGTTAATGGATTTTTACTCAGTGTCGTAGAGAAGAAGCTTCACGCTCCGGTATGGGAATTGTTTTTCCGAGGTGTATTGTGTAACTGGCTGGTCTGCTTAGCGTTTTTTGTTCCGATGTCACTGCGCGGAGATGGGCCGAAATTGTTCGCTATGATGCTATTCGTATTCTGCTTCTTTATTTCAGGCTACGAGCACAGCATCGCTAATCTTTGCACCTTTGCCATTGCGCTTGTGCTGAATCATCCGGGAACCATTTCACTCGAAGGCATGATTCATAATCTTGTACCTGTAACACTAGGTAATTTAATCGGTGGYTCCGTCCTTATGGGCGTTATGTATTATTTCGTAAACAAACCATTTGAAGAGGTGGAATAACAATGAAAAAATCAAAAGTTGTCGTTATTGGTGTAGGAGCAGTAGGATCCACAACAGCCTATACGCTGCTGCTTCGCAGCCGGATGGATGAGCTTGTGTTAATAGATGCGAATGCAGGCAAAGCAGTTGGGGATGCGCTTGATATGAATCACGGGATGCCATTCCTTGGTCAGACTAAAGTATGGGCAGGCACTTATGAGGACTGCAAGGATGCGGATATCGTCATCATTACAGCTGGAGCAGCTCAGAAGCCTGGGGAGCCAAGGCTGAATCTATTAAAGCGCAACATTGCCATCTATGAAAGCATCGTATCCGAAGTATTGAAATACAATGATGACGGCATTCTATTAATCGCGACGAATCCGGTAGATATTATGAGTTACTTCTGCCAGAAAAAGTCGGGCTGGCCAACTCACCGTGTAATCGGTTCAGGCACATTGCTCGATAGTGCTCGTTTCCGCTACCTGATCGGCGAGCGATTGCAGCTTGACCCGCGCAGCGTACATGCCCATATCATTGGGGAGCATGGGGATTCCGAGCTTCCATTATGGAGCTTGGCAAACGTAGCTGGTTCGTCCATCTCGCTTAGCGAGGAAGAAAAGTCAGACATCTTTACGCATACGAGAGATGCAGCCTACGAAATCATAGAAGCGAAAGGTGCCACTTATTACGCTATTGCGTTAGCACTGGATCGCATTGTAACTGCGATATTGTCCAATGAGTCGGCTGTACTCAATGTATCCACGTTAGTTGAAAACTACCACGGCATATCGGATGTATACATGGGTGTTCCGTGCGTTGTTGATCGCAATGGAGTAAGAGAGGTGCTGGACATTCCGATTACAGAGGAAGAAAAAGCGCTGCTGCACCGTTCGGCGAACAAGCTGAAGGAACTGATTGAAACGATCTCGGTTTAGACAAAAATAAGAGGAGCTGATCGTCATG
>NZ_JBFTSN010000086.1:0-19828 GCF_056400045.1 Paenibacillus sp. 01L418 | reverse complement strand
GTCCACAGACTGCTCATCAGCTTGAAACAAAGCTTTATTTAACTGGTCTTTCGTCGATTGTTGAACACAGGATTGCCATTGCTGGAGAAAATGCCGATCATGAAACCAAAGGCGCTCGAGTTGGTGCTGGGGCAGCTTAGTTTGAAAGTCTAAAGGCAGTTTTTCAGCTAAACGATTTAAATCAGAGCTCGTGATGATAATCTTGCGAAAGAAAAAGCGGTTTGACTCGATGCGTTTTTTCAAAGCATTGCTTATTTCTTGCGCGTCTACAAAGAGKACTAAATACATGTCCCAACGCAAATCATCTAGTTCGCTGGGCAGCTGATTCTGTACCCGGTAAGCAAATTGATAAGCTGCTCGCTCCCAGTGGTTCTCGAGTGATGATGGAGAATCATAGGAAACGACTGCAAAAATTTGCTTCGCAGAAAAGTAAAGGGCATCTATATGCCTAATCGATACATTTGTTAGCTTCTCAAGGTCAGATTGGTGGTCAAAAAAGTCAAATATCTGTTGCACCATTTTCAAATCACACTCCTTAGTCGCGTGCAAATTTCTTCATAACTCACTTCATGTCTAACTTGACGCAAGCAAGAGGAACAACTGATACTGACCGTTCCGGATAAGCGATTAGATTCTAAACCTTCGAAGATGGTTAACTTCGTGTCTTGAGCAAATTGTAGTAATATTTTGGAAAAGTCAGCTTTACGGCCATTGTTGCAATGCTCGCATAGGTTTTCTGGGTTGCCTTTTGCGAGTGATTCCGAATTAATATTTTCGAGCAGCAAGCGATATGGGAATAAATCCGAATGGTCTCTGGACTTCATATAAGATTGAAAAGAATTGGTGTAAAGTTTAGTCATAAATCCGATGACGACCTCAGGCATCGTTTCTTTAGCCTGTGAGTAGAGCATACGCACCCAGCGATCGGAATCCAGCTGAAGATTGGACAAATGAACCCATTCCTCAGGATCGATAAAGTTCCAATCGGGATATACCAAATTCACGAGAGCCAGCAGCTCCCACAGCTCGCGCAGGCCGGGTTCTCCTTCAGGAAGACGAATGTTTGCAAATTGGTACAGCTTTAGAAACAGCTGTAATCTGCTTTCTTCCATCTCCTTCAGCTTTCGAAGAACATCATTCATAGAAGCAATAAGCTTTGTTCTTATTTCGTCATCATTTTTGAAACGTCGTATGAAGATGGTATCCAGTGCTTGTCGGTGAATCTCAAATTGATCGTTTAATCGAGCCTGCAGCTTAGACACATTATCTGATCCTGCGGGCTTGTCCGACAGGTCTAAGGAAGTTGTAATCTCTGGGCGGTTATCTTGTACACCTAATGGTGAAGGACTAAAAGGGCCAAGTACGTCTAGTAAAAGTCCTTTTAGAATATCGTAGTTCGTTGAGAGATGTCCTTGCAGCAGATCTAGAATGGTGCCATGATCACCGGGCAGAGATCGGGCAGAATCATAGCTCTTTGATTGTCCCATATTGGGAACAGCACTGCCCTTCTCGACTACAGTGTCCTTGTCTCCAAAGCAGTAAATGGAAGTGAAAAAGCTCCTAAGTTCTTCTTGTGCATCAGAAAAGCTGCGGTTCATTTCATCCAAAAAATCGTTATTTGAACGCAGCTGTGCGATTTGCTTATGATTCTGAAAGCGCTTTATTAAATGGTGAAACTCAGCGAATTTAGAGCCGTTATAAGGTGTTGCATAGCTAATAAAGCCACCGATCCGTTCTAATCCTTTTTTGCGGAGCAAATATTCATTGAGTAGGAATCGTTTACCGATTAATCCTCCCATACTGTGGCCAACGATAACGATTTTCTTATATTTTCTATAGGTATACCCATCCAAAATAGTCTTCAATTGTATAGCAAGCTGGTCTATGGACAGAGGACTTTTTTTACTGACACTAATTTTTTGACCTAAAACGTCAAACTCTCCTTCGATTCCAAAAATGCTGCTGATGAGCTTAGAGGTGTCATATGTAACGATACCAATATCCGTATCTGTGATGTCCGGATCTGATGCGATGAGCTCCGCCCAGTCTCTGCCTGGCTTTACCCACGTTTCAGGAGCGCCCAAACCATGAATCAGCAAGACAAGCATCTTGCCATTGCTTCCCGGTGTTCTCGGTTTCAGTTCGATCTTCATCGACATGTTCAGCTTCCCCTTTCTCCTAATGCTTTCCTATTATTTTATATCAAGCATATATGGTTTCCAAGGGTTGTACTACATGTTCTGGAAGATCTTTTTTTGTTATTTTCCATTTTATGAGTATTGTAATTGATTTGGATATGTGTATAATACAAGGTAATTGAATAAACGAAATGTTTTCTAGGGTTCCGCAACATAACTGTTGGTCTGGTCCGAGAGAAAACTCACAGCGATGCTGTGTCACGGAAGGATAAAAGCCTGGGAGAAACTGTTAAACAGTTTGCTCTTGGGCTTTTTTTTTATGTTTTTTGGCAACAATAAAATTGGAGGTGTATTTTGGTGAATTCGAATTGGATTAAAGTATTTATTGCCGCTTTTTTCGAGGTTTTTTGGGTGATTGGCTTAAAACACGCGGATGACTTCTGGACGTGGACAGGAACTGTTATTTCTATTATTATCAGCTTCTATTTAATGATCGCTGCAGGCAAAAAACTGCCCGTCGGAACGGTATATGCTGTTTTTGTAGGAATGGGTACGGCAGGAACTGTTTTTTCCGAAATCATATTTTTTGGAGAACCATTTAAATGGACCAAAATGTTGTTGATTTTACTTTTATTAGCGGGAGTTATGGGCTTGAAATTAGTTACGAAGGATAAAGATCAGAAAGGAGCTGTATCCTAATGGCTTGGATTTCTCTCATATTTGCAGGATTGTTTGAAATGTTTGGTGTCGCCATGATAAATAAATTGCATAAGGATCGCAATTGGCAATCCGTTGTATTATTAACGATCGGATTTTTAGCAAGCTTCCTATTTCTTGCTTATTCCATGAAGACACTGCCCATGGGAACAACGTACGCCATTTGGACGGGAATTGGAGCGTCAGGCGGAGCTATATTGGGAATGCTTTTATATGGAGAATCAAAAGACTGGAAAAGAGTTGTTTTTATAGCGATGGTATTAGGTTCAGCCGTAGGGTTAAAGCTTGTCTCTTAAAGGCTTTCATTTGATATGATCATTCGTGGAATTATAGCTTCATTTTATTTATGGAGGGAACAGGCTCATTAAGAGCCTGTTCCCTGCTTATTCAGACTCAAATCTTGTCTTTCGTCTACCCCGCTGCACTCTCTGTTTCATGCTGGTGATACACGACCGTTAACGTTTCCTTCAGAGAAAGGGCTAGTTCTTTCGCTTCTTGAGGGGTGTTGCCAACTGTAATGAAATAACCCAATCGATCATCCGAGCTTTTTGCTTCTGAGACCAAATCACCTTGAGCTACCGTTAGCTGTGCTCGGATAACATTTGTATGTTGTTCTAAATCGACAAAGCCTTCAATTCCATCGAAAATACCCTCTCGATCGGCGGTCACATAAGCAATTGAAGCTGCGCGGTTAAACCTTTTCTGAATATTGATCGGGTTGTTTAAATAATAGTTAACGGTCGCTTCAAATATATCGATACCGAACGCTTGCACTAATAAATCAGAAGAAATATTGTCGCCTCCTGGCCTGCCGTTCACCTCGATAATTCGCGGACCCGTACTTGTAAGCTTCACTTCTACGTGACTTGGTCCATTCCCTATCCCAATAGCTCTCAAAGCATCAACAGCCGTACGAACGATGTGATCCTCATGCTCTACATGCACTGAAGTAGGTAATGTATGAAGAATTTCAACAAAATAAGGAAGCGGTGAGGTTAATTTTTCAGTAACGGCCGAGAAAATAGCTTCACCCTCTTTAACGAATAATTCGACACTAAATTCTGGACCATCCAAGTACTCCTCAATTAAAAACTCATCGCGGACTTTAAAGTCCATATAAGTTACTTTAAACGCTGAGATCGCATCTATTGCATGTTTTAGTTCAATTTCATCATTGATGAAATAAACATTTTGACTGCTTGCGCAATTCGTCGGTTTTAATACAATAGGAAATCCGATCTCTTCCGCAGCTGCTAATGCATCTTCGTAAGTTCTCACTTTTTTGAATTTTGCACTTGGTACTTGATGTTCAGCATAAGCTTCTCTAGCCAAATCTTTGTTTCGCGACTTTAAAGCTGCTTCGTATGGTACTCCTCTAAGTCCAATCCGCTCCGCTACCTTCGCAGTTACGTGAGAGGCGTAATCCGTAGCAGGAATTAACGCATCCAGTTGATTCGCATAAGGTGAGTTAACAATCGCTTGGTAGAGGGACTCTTCATCTCGAATATCTGCAACAACTAGATCATGGTAGATGCCTTCATATCCATACTTTTGCGGATTTTCCGTGGAAGAAACGATGGAAATGACTTTATGTCCTTGTTCAAAAGCGACTCTCGCAAAACTAACGCCGTAGAAACTTGGTTCAACAAAAGCAACCGTTTTAATTGCTGTCATCTTTTTATCCTCCTTTAATGGTTATGAAAGAAGTGGTTCGCAATGCAGAATTCAAGCTTCCAGTGTGCTTTTTTGTGTCGCTTTACTATTCATCACAAAGTACACAACAAATCCGATGAACATCAAGCCGCTCATACAGATAAAACCCGCGCCTGGAGAGAAACGATCAATGACAAGGCCAAGCCCTGTGGCGGACAAGGTCTGCAAGAGCAAGGAAATCGCCATCCAGACCGAAGTCGCTCGACCCATGTAGGATTTGGATACCGATTCCATCAGCGTCGTTGTCATCAAAATACGTAACGATGAGTTCGTTAATCCAATCAATACACTGCCAAAATACAAAAGCAGAATCAAATGGTTAAACGCTACAGCGAGCAAGCTCAGCACGGATATCATAAAAAATAATAGTATCGTTCCATGTTGTGATATTTTCTTAGCTAAGGGCGCTGCAATAAATCCAGACAATAATCCCCCAATGCCATAAAACATATCTGATAAACCGAATACAACGGAATCACCTTGCACCGTATTGCTCACATAGCCAGGAAGAACGACGTTGTAAATCATCGTAGAAACGAGTGGAATAATCGATACAATACCAAGCAAGAAAATAAATGGACGTTCCGCCAGATACGTTAGGCCATTCTTAAACGTTGCAAAAAAGGTCTCTTTATCATTTTCAAAAGGGATAGGTGTGTATTGAATTCGACTAAGGAAGAAGCTGCTCACGATAAAGGCGAGCGCATTTAGAAGAAGAATGATCTCAAAACCAACGAATTTGTACAACACTCCTGAAAGTGCACCAGCCATAAACATCCCTACTTGCAAGCTGATTTCAATTAAGGAGTTTCCATTAATGAGGTCCTTCTCCGATAGGATTTCTTGAACCAGGCTTCGAGAAGCCGTCATATACACGGTCCAGCCCATCCCGTTAATAATGGCAAAGGTATAAAGATATTCAATTCGGAATCCCGTCCATACAAAAGCACCTGTTATGATTAACAAGGCGATCGCTCGAATGCCATTGGCCCATAGGATAATCGTTTTTCGATTCCATTTATCGATTAGGGTGCCTACAAATGCGGAGATGAGAAAACCTGCAATAACATTTAAGGAAAGCATGAATCCTATGGCGGTAATCGAATTTGTCTGATCCATAAGATACCAGTTCGCACCAATCGTACTCATGCCTACGCCGAATCCGGAAATAATATCAGCGAGGGAATAATGGCGGAAGTTTCTTTGTTTTAGTACGCTAAAAACCATCCTTACCTCCTAGAATATTCTGGATTTGTTGTTGCAGTGGTTCAAACCCAAATCCTAAATAGTCTAGAACCTCAGCATGTGTACCGCCGTAGATCGGCCAGTTCTCACCGCAATGATGTGAATGAACTTGATGCTTAGGCAATAATAAGGCTAGATAGGACGCGATACTGCCGGTTGCTCGATGCTCCTCAACGACCAGAAATTGGTCAGCTAAACCGCTTAATGGTTGAATATAGGGTTTCAAGCTTTGAATGTCGACGTAACATAAATGCGCATGTACGATAGTGTCGTCCTCTTGAACGATCCGCATGCAAAGTTCTGTTGCTTGTTCACCCACGGAAATCAAGCATAGTTTGGATCGGGCAGTACGTGCGCCTCCTTCAATAATTAAGTTTCTGCAGCTCTCGTCCTCTGCTCGATCCAAGCTGTCAAAAGCATCATTTCTGGAAAGGCGAATATAATACGGCTCCTCTGATGCTGCTGCTTCACGTATCACTCTTCGTGTTTCCTGTTCGCCATGAGGGCAAGCGATCCGTATGTTTTGAAACGATTGGAGGACTGCGATGTCCTCCAGTGCATGATGTGTCGTTCCAAACCAACCACCAGATACCCCTCCATACGCAGCTACAACCTTCACATTTTTCCCCATATACCCCATCGTCAGCTTGATGCTTTCCGCTGCTCGCAATGCTGCAAAGGAAGCAAAGGTTGAGAAGAATGGCACATACCCTGCTTCAGCAAGACCGGCTGCCATATCAATGCCAGCTAATTCCGCAATGCCTAGATTAAAAAAACGCTGGGGATGCTGCTGCCCAAAAGGATGATTTTTGCCTCCTAGATCTGCTTCAATACATACAATTTGGTCGTTGCTGGAAGCAAGCGTAGTCAGCTCATCTTTATAGGCATCTCTACCTGACTTCTTGGTCATGATAAACTCACCTTCCATTTATGGGCGAGCTTCTCCGGGATTTTAACATAATGCGCTTCGGGGTTTCCTTCAATCGCTGCAACACCTTTTCCTTTTATCGTATTGGCCAGGACGGCTACCGGTTTATCTGGATCTGGTTCAATTGCGGCAAGGATTTCTTCGAAATGATGGCCGTTAATTTCCTTGACAGCAAAGCCAAACGCTTCAAATCTTTGCCGGAGATTGCAAAGCGGTGATATGTCATGCACATAACCATCGTTTTGGCCTCCGTTGCAATCGACGATATATACAAAATTAGTGATCGACTGGGCTTGGACAATCTGTGCGGTTTCCCAGCATAACCCTTCCTGCAGCTCCCCATCTCCACCGATCACAATCCCTAGTCCATTCGTTTGTTTCATTTTTTGCGCCAGTGACCAGCCTGCTGCGTAAGGAATGCCATGACCCAAACTGCCTGTAGCGAAGGGGATGCCTGACAGTTTATGATTAGGATGTCCTGTGAACAAAGAGCCTGCTTTTCCATAGCTATCCGCTGGGTTATCCTTGATAATCCCATATACATGAAGCGCGGCATATAATGCTGCTGCAGCATGCCCTTTGCTAAGAATGATGAGTGTATTGGGATCTTGCACATATTTCGAATATGCACCAATCAATAAGTCAATCGCAGAAAGACTTCCGCCGATATGGCATCCTGTAGGTGATGCAGCCATGTCAATGATCAATTTCCTCGCTTCTTTCGCCTTATCAACCAGCAGGGAAATTTCTTCCCTTTGAATTTCGATTGCCAGCTCCATTTATTCCTCCAATCTCAGCCGAAACCATTCGTTTACAGCTTCTTTTAAAATCGTTCTGGTCTGCTCTACCTCACCATAATGTAAATATTCATCATTCGTATGATCCAAGCTGGAATCCCCGGGACCATAAGCTACCATAGGGACGGAATCCCAAGTTGTGGCCAGCGTATTCATGTCGCTCGTTCCACGTTTTTTGATATAGTGAATGGATTTCTCCTGCTTAGCGAAACTGCGAACAAAAGCTTTGACTAAGGAGCCTGTGCGAGAGTTCGAAAATCCTGGTGTTGCACGCAAGATTTCAACAGTCACATTTTCACCAAATGACAAATCAATTTTCTTCTGATAATCTTTGCCTGCCGAAGGTGATATTCTAAAGTTTAACGTCCCTTTTACCGTCAAAAAGCCTCGTTCATTCTGATGCTCGATATCAATTAATGAAGATAAGGATTGTGGRTCGATTTCACGTACGAGAACACGAATGTCTGATACAACACTGTACAATTCGTCGATAACACTCTGACTATCTTTGGCTGCAGTATGCTCCTGCGCGCGATGAATGGTAATTTCCAGCTTAAAGAGACCGTAATAACCGAGGGTTAAGCTCTCTACCCCGCTCGGCTCCCCAATAATAACTGCATCCGCCTTGTAGTGATCTCGAATGAAATGAGCACCTTTTGAAGATGATATTTCTTCTTCGACTGCACCAATTACAAGTAAAGATCCCTGTTCCGGCACATCAACTTCTTGCAGCATATGAATGAAATTTACAAAGCAGCCTTTAGCATCCACGATTCCCCTGCCCGTAATGCCTTTGGAGTCGGATCGAACAGGCCAAACATGCGGAACCGTATCTATATGCCCTAATAAGAGCAGCGTATGGGGACCATTCCCTTTTCGGAAAACGATGTTCCCCGCGTGGTCTATTTCCCCTGAAACCGAAGGCTGCTTTATCGTCTCTAATAAGTAGTGTGCAAGCACATGCTCATCTTGAGAGACCGAAGGAATACGCGCGACTTTATTCAATAAATCGAATGAGCCGAGCTCCCGATCCATGTTCCAGAACCACGTTTTGCCGGGTGCTTCCAAGGTATGAGGACCGGATATATTCACATCACAGACGCCCTGTCGGATTGCTAATTGGGCTGCCCGTACTTTTTGCTTCATGCGCCCTTTTACAAAGCTTAATTCATCATTCGTATAGACACTTTGTATCGTTGACTGTTTATCTTCAACATCCTCCAGTAAACCTGAAGTTCCAGTAACAAAACGCAGGTGATGCGCTTCTAAGTCCACCGCTAAGTGAGCAGCAAGCACGTCTGCATCAATGTTTATGTACACATCCCGTTCTGGATCTACTATTGGTGGAGAAACACATACAACATCAAAGGCCTGTAAAGCAGATTTGAGAAATGCCACATGACTGCCCACAAAATGACCGAACAACGAATCACGGACAATAATTGATTTTTGATTCTTAATCACTTTAAGGGGCTTCGCTTTCTCGCCATAAACAAGACCTTGATCTCCACCAAGCTGTGAGTAGACAGTCAGACCGTATGCCTTCAGCTGTGTCTGTATAGTGGGCAAAATAATCTCATGATAGGCTGCACGGATAATCGGCATCTCTTCGGGTGAACAGTACCGCACTTCATCCCCTGACGGCAATGTAAGAAAAGGCATCGCACGAGGAATGGATTCATATTTTTGCTTGATGGCTTCGGCACCGCCTGCCACAAGCAGCACTTGATTTCCTCGCTTTACGATACGACTAATTTCTTCAAAAATGTGAGGATGGTTTACAATCGTACTGCTCCCGAGTTTAATTACATATAAGCTGCCGCTGCTCATCAGGGCCACGCTCCCTCAAATTCAAATGTCAATCCCGCCTCCTCAGAGTATCCAAAATAGTTGTTTGCTGCCTGTATGGCTTGCCCCGCAGCTCCTTTAATTAAATTATCGATGGTTGCGATGGAAACACAATTACGTCCATCCACATAAGCACCGATTTCTGCATAGTTTGTTCCTACCACTGTTTTGATCATAGGTGAACCATTGCCCGAGTTAAAATAATGAAGAAAGGGTTTGGATGAATACGTGCTGTAGAATGCTTTTTTTACATCTACCTCTGTTACATGCTCTTTGAGCAAGCAATACGAGGTTGTCATAATTCCTCGGGGAAGATCAAGACTATAGACCGAAAACTGCAAATCTACCAATTGATTCAAATGATAGGATAATGCATGCACAACTTCGGGCTGATGTCGATGACCATGAACTTTATAAGCTCTGAAGTTATGAGAGCGTTCCGCATGATGTTCTGTTGTCGATTTTCCGCCGCCGCTGGAGCCTGTTTTGGCGTCAGTCACTACACGTCCTTCAATTAAGCCATGCGCCACAAGCGGATAAAGTGTATACAGCGTCGCCACCGCCATACAGCCCGGAAGATTGACTACTTTTGCTTCAAGATTGATTTTGCTGAACTCTGGAATATAGTAGTGCCATCCGCCTTCGAATGCGTTTTTTAATGTTTCTGGATAATGTTGATGCAATATATCGGGGTCGGATATGCGATAATCCCCGCTTAGATTAAAGATATAGTCTGTATGCTCTGCAACATGCTGGATGATCTTGGGCAAGGAGCCTGTGGGCAAACAAGAGAAGACCGCATCGTAATGACCGTCTAATTCGGATATTTTTTTGAACTTTAACGAGCTGTGCTTTTTCTTATGAATAGAACCGATATAGAACTTATCCACCGGGTATCCCGCCTTTGATTCGGAGGACACAAACTGAACTTCAAAATGCGGATGCTTATTTAACAGCCTGTATAACTCAGCGCCAGTGAACCCGCTGCCGCCTAAAATGGCTACTCGTTTCTTTTGTTGTTCTGTTGTACTCATCCTAATCTAGCGTCTCTTTCATACAGCACTTTAAGATCGCTGCCTCGCTCTACCAGTTCACGAATAATGTGCGGGTTCGCATCAATTTTTTTGAAAGCCAAGGCGTAAGCTTGAATTCGCTCATATTCTATAGGCGTTCTTAATTCTCTGCATATCGTTAAGCTGTTTCTAAGCATCTTCAATGTTTCAGGGAAATGGTTCAAATCGTAACCAAAATCTTGACGTTCCGATAACGTAAACGGATAACCATTTCCAAAGCCTTTCCGATTTTTGAACGGCAGATGACCAGGTATCGGTACATTTTGCCACTCTCTAGCAAATACGCCTTCAGAATTAATGAGCTGCTGAACGGCATCTTTTACAAGATAATCCTCCAAGTCCTCAAGCCCAAGTCGCTCGGGTGAGAGTTTAACACGATACATGTTATAGCTGTGCTTATACCCATCTGGTACGAATGGTCCGCTAAACAGCTTAGTCTCTGAAAGCTCATTGGTTAAATAGGCTGCATTCCGTGCACGAATGGCATCATAATAAGGAAGGCGGGAAAGCTGGCTCAAACCGAAAGCAGCTGCGATCCACGACATGCGGTAATCAATACCTGATGAATCAAGGAATGCGAGTGCGCGCTCGTAATCCTCTTTTTCTTTGAAAAAAGCGATGCCTCCTTCCCCGCCTACAGGAAAGTTTTTGTCGGCCATTAAGCTTTGTCCTGCACTGTCTCCGATCGAACCGGCGAGTTGTTGATCGATCGATGCGGAATGCGCATGGGAGGCATCCTCCACTAGACGAAGGGAATACTTGTCAGTCAGACGTCTCAATGCAGGTAAATCAGCAGGCAGGCCATGTACATGCACGGGCATGATTGCCTTTGTCTTGTTCGTTATGGCTTGCTCTGCTTTTAGTGGATCCAAGCAATAGGTTATCGGGTCAATGTCCACAAAAATAGGGATCGCTTTCGCTGCAACAACGGCTTGTGCGGTTGCTATGAATGTGAATGCAGGAACGATCACCTCATCCCCGGGCTGTACACCTGCCCCAACTAATGCGAGGTGCAGGCTGGATGTACCGCTCGCTGTAGCAATCGCATAATTCGCCCCTACATAATTGCGATACGTTTCCTTGAACTCATCGACAACTTGCTCTCCATCCTGCTGGATGGAGATAAGCATTTGGATGACATCTTCCTTCGTAATGATTGGGAAATTCGTCTTCCTTACATCCTCTGGAATAATCGATGGTCCTCCCAGAAAGGCTAATGGCGCTTGAACCCAATCGTCTGATGGCAGCGCTAACGGCTTGCGAATAAAATCCGACTTCATCATGATTGGTTCCTCCTTAAGAGTGTTAACTTCACACATGCTGCTACGAGCGGGCTAAGCCTGTAGTTGAACTGCAAGGCTGGCTGCAGGTCAGGTTCACTTTCTTCCTGTGTCCACATCGTTTGTAAATCAAAGGCACCAAAAATCTTCAAGCGCTCTGCTTTTTTCCAAATATTATCATCATTTGCAGCGATGGCAGCAACCGGTCCAAAACCTAATCCCGTAAAGTCCAAAACGAGTACGGGAGCGCGGTCGCTGGCTTTAAAAATGATCTGATCCAACTGATGAAGGTTTTCCCAATTAACCTCAACGGTCGCATAAGCCTGCTTTACGTGTGGATCTGAAATGAGTGTGATTCCTAACCAATGAATAAACTTTTTTTCCTGCTCACTCGGATGATCCAGTCGTGCAGAAGTATGGTAGCCTAAGTCCTGTCCCCACAGCGCACCGTGAATCGCACCGGTGTAACTATTATATAAGGAGACATATTTCTTGTTGGTCAGCTTGGCTATCCCTTTCTCCAATCCTTTTAATTCAAGATCATTTTTTTCAATACTCATAATGACGCCTGAATTTAGTACTCTCGATAATACAAATGACAATGAAAAATAGTTTTCTTTTTGGATGACAGATTCTGGTTTCGTTAATGTTTCTCCCATTTCCTATTTAACCTCCCTATTTACCGTGATATAACTGTTAAGTTGGCCTTGTTTTTTCGTTCAATCGCAGCTTTTACATATTGTGCAATATGGTAGGCCACATCGACACCATGAATTTTCCAGGACTTTGCGAATTCCGGGTTTTGATTCACTTCACAAACGACATACCGTTGCTGCTTGTAATCAAAGAACAAGTCTGCACCATAAATGCCTTCGCCCAAAACCTCAATTATTTGTTTGCAAATGGATGCCATTTCATCATTAATTTCTAGAGGATCGATTTCTGCGCCTAGATGCGTATTCGTCTTCCAGTTGTCTGCTGAAACCCGGCGAAACGCAGCAATCGGTTTGCTGCCTACGATGACAACACGGATATCAAAATCGCCTTTTTCCACATATTCTTGCACTAATACAGGGAACGATTGATGCCCAGGGTCTACAGATTCTCTTGCAGCTATCCAGCCATCTAAGCATTCTTTGCCGGTGATTCTAGCTATTCCCCTTCCCCAAGATGAGGTTGCCGGCTTAATGACACATAAATCTCCAAATGTCTGCAAAGCTTGGAAGAGCTTCTCAGGTGTAAAAGCTATTTTATATTGGGGCTGGGGAATGCCATGTTTTTGAAACACAATCGCTTGATGTATTTTATTTGTACAAATAGTAATTGCTTTGACCGAATTCAACGTTTCAAGACCGGCTAATTCAAGCAAATGGGCTCGATTCAACGCGTTTTTCTGTGAGAGACAACGAATGAGAGCGAGACCGAAGGAATGAACATCAGGCTCACCTAATGGTAAGTCCATGGAATCCAAGTTCACCTGCACTTGTACGCCTAAATCTCGAAGATGATCGATTATTCGTTGTTCTTCTTCCCGCAACTTTGTAACACATAATAAAATCGCACGATTCTGCTCCATGTTCGGTTCCTACTCTCCCCAAGTTTCTTCTATTTCTGGAGCTAGAGCGATGCTTACGAGATTGGATTCGACCTGCACTTCATGTTCTTGACCGCATGAACCGCATTCCAAAATTTCACCCGTCGTTACACTCTCTTCCACCTCGATATCCGACTTGCATACAAGACAATTCAAATCTGCCATTTTCCTTGCACCTCCTAAAGTTTTAAAAACATATATAAATGGAATAAATTCCGTAAAACCGAGCAATAACTTCATGGCATGCAGCTTTTTTAAAACCGTGTGCTGCTATTTTGTTTCTATATCCCACTGGTTTACATTATTGAACGTACCTAGACTAAGCGGTTTACCAACGAGAACCTTTTTTGATACGACCTGCAAACGTTTCTCGGAATAAACAGCTAAAGTGGCAACCTCATTATGCAGTACCTCTTGCAATTGGTTATAAATCTTGTGACGTTTTTCCTCTTTGATTTCTTGTTCACCCTTTTTAATCAGCTCATCGACTAATGGATTCTTAAATCGAATCACACTTTCGGGATCATCACTTTTATAGGTTGTAAAATAGAGGCTCGGTTCGATATAGTAATCTCTTGTGAATATGGTAATGTCATGCTCGCCCTTCTCCACTTTATCGATTAACGTTGGGAAATCGAATTTCTGAACATCTACTTTAATCCCAACAGATTCTAAGTTTTGTACGAGAATATCAGCAGCCTGCTCACGAACCTTATTCCCAACTGGAATAATAAATGTAATGGTACGTTTGGGATCCCAGTTCGCTTCTTTTAAAAGCTCTTTTGCTTTTTCAGGATTGTAATCATAATTGGCAATATTTTTATTAAAATAAGGATGCGAGCTTGGAATGCCTCCATCAATAATTTCGGCCTGCCCTTTGAGGAGCTGCTCCACGATGAGCGGACGGTTCAACGCATAGGCGATCGCTTGACGAACTTTTTTATCAGGAAGCTTCTCTGTATTGAAGAAAATTTCGGCCGGTTCAGAGGCTGGAGCAGAGGTTACATTTACATTCTCAAAGCCCTTGACCTTATCATAATCCGTAATCGGTACAAGCCCGACGGGCAAAGAATTCATTTGAATTTCTCCCGTCTGCAGCTGTGCTACAAGATTTGCCGCGGGAAGCACCTTTATGAAAATCGTGTCAATCTTAGGTACATCGAGGTAGTAATTTTCATTTTTTGTCACCTCGACAAATTGCCCCTGCTCATAATTCGCAAACTTATAGGGACCAATGGTGACTAATGGTTTCTGGAAATATTCGTTCGTTGAAAGCTGCTCTGGGTTGGCATCTTTCAGAATATGCTCGGGCAAGAAATTAACCTTAACACCGAAACGTTCATTAAATACGAGCGGATCGATCGGTGTTTTTGTTTTGATCTCGAAGGTCGTTGGATCGATAATTTTTAATCCGGATAGCTCTGTTTTCCCTTCATCCAGTTTCCCAATGTCATTTAAGCCTTCGATAAAATCCAGCTTGAAGGATGATTCTACTTTGGCATGAAGGGCAAGCTTTAAGGTGAAAGCCACATCTGCCGTTGTAAAAGGGGTACCATCGTTCCATTTGGCATTCGCTTTAAGCTTGATATGGTAAGTTTGCTTATCCTGCGTCTCGATAGATTCTGCCAGCTTCGGTATAAATTGTGCGGTATCCGTTACATCGAGCAAAGAATCATTGAGTAAATTAATGGGGGCAAGCGACGCCGAGCTTCCTTGCGTATTGATTTGATTTAAAGTAACAGGAGCATTAACGATACCAATGTATAAGGTTTTTTTTGCTTTGGCATCGTTGGTTGCTGCCTTAACGGAAACATCTTCCTTGGCTGGTTCTGCTGTTGCTTCGACCTTTTCCTGCTTCGTTTCACTGCAAGCCGATAGAAAAATCATTAAGATGGTTAATAATACGAATCCTGGCACTCGAAACCTTGTTTTCATTTGTTTCTCTCCTTTTGTTTTATTGCTTTTTCTATTTAAATAATTAAATAGCAGATTCATATACTTAGGCTCTTGCATCAAACGCATCACGAAGACCGTCCCCTACAAAGTTAATCGCAAGAACGGTAATGAGAATAACGATGCCAGCGGGTACCCATAACCACTGCTGCTCAGTTAAAACCGTTAGCGATTGTGCATCGTGCAGCATATTGCCAAGGCTCGCCTGAGGAGATTTGACCCCCATCCCAAGAAAACTAAGTCCAGCTTCACTAAGAATCGTGCTGGCAACGCCAAACGTTGCATTCACAATGATTGGCCCCATTACATTTGGCAAAATATGCTTCATTAGTATTCGCGGAGTTTTGTATCCAAGCGCAACGCCGGCGCGGACAAAATCCATTTGTTTCATGGATAATACGCTTCCCCTGACAAGCATCGCTATCGTTGGCCATTTGAAAAGTGCGAGAACAAGGATGATTGTGGTTGCACTTGCACCTAGTACACTCACGATGACCAATACGACCATCATGTATGGAAAACTTAAGAAAATATCAGTCAAACGCATAAGTGCCATATCCAGCCATTTGCCATAGTAACCAGCGATTAGTCCAATGAATGTTCCGAAGGTTACGTACAAAGCAACTGTAAAAAAACCAATCATTAAAGATACCCGTGTTCCATAAATCAACCGGCTTAATACATCCCGCCCTACTTGATCGGTGCCTAACCAGTGTGTAAGCGAGGGATGGGCTGAGAACGCATCTGTAATTTCATTAGGATGACTCGGTGCAAGCCACGGAGCAAAAAGCGCGATACTAAGCAGCAGCAAGGTAGTTGCAAGTCCCCATACCGCCAGCTTGTGCTTGATAAACTTACGCCTCACTATTTGGGCATGACTCTCCATTACATCCACTGACAGTTCGTCTTCATCACCATGATCTGAAGAAAATGCATCTTTCCTCATCCATGGCATTTCACTAACGGACATTGGCTATCCCCTCCAATCAGCTGTATTTAATGCGTGGATCAACGATTGAATAAACGATGTCGGTGAACAAATTCGTGAAGAGTATAACGCATGCAGCAATCAAATTAATGCCCATTAAAGTCGGATAGTCGCGTGAGAGAATGGCTTCCATCGTTAATTGCCCGATACCCGGCCATTGAAATACTTGCTCAATAATAATGCTGCCGCCTAATACCAAAGGAATTTCTGCACCGATGATCGTTATGATCGGGATTAAGGCATTGCGAAGCGCATGCTTATTCGTAACCAGAAATTCACTAAGGCCTTTCGCTCGGGCTGTACGCAGATAATCCTGATGGAGTACATCGAGCATACTTGCGCGAACATAACGAACCTTTTTACCTGCAATCGTAATACCAAGCACCATGACAGGAAGAATCATATGCATGAGGATATCTCCGAAACTTCCAGAGCCACCTAACGTTGACATTCCCCCTGTTGGAAGCCACTTCAGCTTAATTCCAACCACATAGATGAATCCAAGGCCTAGGAAAAAGGGAGGAATCGAGGTGCCTAGGAAGGATAACCCTGTCATGACATAATCCAATTTTGAATTCTGTTTGACAGCACTGATCACCCCTACGGGTACGGCAATCAATATCCCAACCAGCATCGATGCTGCAGCCAGCAGCAAGGTAGGTCCGATTCTGGCGCCAATCAGCTGTGATACGGGGGCGAAGCTGCTAAATGAATAGCCGAGTTCTCCTCTAAAAAAACCGCCCAGCCATTTTACATACTGTATATACAATGGGTCATTCAGACCAAGCAGCTCTTTTTTAATCTCTAGCAGCTCTTTCGGGATATTAGGAGTGATTAACATATCCACGGGATTCCCGGGAGCCATATTCATGATAAGAAAATTAAGCAATGTGATTCCAAGAAATACTGGTATGGAAATCAGCAGCCTTCGAACGATATAATGGCCCATCGATGCCTTCTCCTTTCCTAGCCTTTGTGCTATGCAAGCGGATAGTGGCATGCAACAGAGTGATGCTCTTTCGTAATTACCGGTTCTGTTGTTCGGCACAGCTCTTGCACATAAGGACAACGAGTATGAAATCGACAACCAGATGGAGGCTCAGCTGGACTAGGCACATCTCCTTGAATGATGTGACTGTTCGTTGTTCGAAGCGTTGGGTCCGGCGGAGGATACGCATTTAATAGAAGCTGCGTATACGGGTGCTTCGGCTTGCGGAATAGCTCCTCTGTAGGTGCCAATTCTACGATTTTCCCCAAGTACATGACGGCGATTCTTGTACTGATCTGTTTAACTGCTCCAATGCCATGGGCGATAAATAAATACGTCAGCTTCAACTCATTTTGCAAATCCTGTAAAAGATTTAAAATTTGAGCTTGGATGGAGACATCAAGCGCTGATACTGGCTCATCGCATACGATCAATTTGGGTTTGAATGAAATGGCTCTAGCGATTCCGATCCTCTGGCGCTGCCCCCCGGAAAATTCATGAGGATATCGATTGGCAGCCGAACGCGGCAATCCAACTAATTGAAGCAGGTTATCAACCTCACGCTGCACCTCACTGCGCTTCACCAGCTTGTGAACAATTAAAGGCTCAGCAAGCGTATCGTATATTCGAAGCCTTGGGTTTAAGGAAGCATACGGGTCCTGAAAAATCATCTGCATTCGTGTCCGCAGCGGTTTTAACTGTCGCTGAGAGGAATATATAATGTTCTGATTTTCAAAAAGAATACGTCCAGCTTGCGGATTCTCAAGTCGAATGATTGAACGACCAATCGTCGACTTGCCGCATCCCGATTCGCCAACTAAACCGACGGTTTCCCCTTCATACATCGTTAGGCTCACATCATCAACCGCCTTGATATGGCTGACTTGATTCGAAAATACGCCACTACGAATGGGGTAATACATTTTTAACCATTCGATTTGCAATAGTGCGTTGAGGCTCATAATCTAACCGCCTGAGTATGTTCTTCATTCGATACGTTTGGAAGGTCCTTCAGCCAGCAGCGTACATGATGTCCCTGTCCATTCGTCGTAAGATCAGGCTGTTCTTGCTGGCATCGTGCGATTGTATGTGGACAGCGTGGGTGAAAGCGGCATCCTGCAGGCATCTTCTGGATAGAGGGAACTGAACCTGGAATCGTCTGCAGCCGCTCCCTGTTGACTTGATCGAGTCGGAGGGTTGATTTCATTAAGCCTTGCGTATACGGATGCTTTGGTGCTCGAAAGAGAGTGAAAACGTCAGCTGATTCGACGACTTGCCCCGCATACATGACGACCACCGTATCCGCCATTTCAGCTACAACTCCTAAATCATGCGTAACTAGCAAGATAGCAGCACCGCTTTCTGCCTGCAGCTGCTTCATCAATGCAAGGATTTGTGCTTGAATCGTAACATCGAGCGCCGTTGTTGGCTCATCTGCAATGAGCAGCTTGGGCTGGCATGCCAACGCCATTGCAATCATTACCCGTTGTCTCATGCCTCCTGAAAGTGCGTGAGGGTATTCCTTTATAATCGATTCAGCTCTAGGAATACCTACTTTCCTTAACAAATCTATGGCTAAGCGCTTCACTTCCTTTCGAGACAGGTTCAAATGCTGGCGAATCGTTTCTTCAATCTGCTCTCCGATGGAGAAGACTGGATTTAGAGAGGTCATCGGCTCTTGAAAAATCATCGCGATTTCGCTGCCTCGAAGCTTACGAAGCTGAGCTTGCGAGCAGCTGATTAGAGATGAGCCGTTGAACTTGATTTCTCCTTGACGAACTGAACCATTAGCTCCGAGCAATCCCATGATGGAAAGGGATGTTACACTCTTTCCACAACCGGATTCGCCAACAATAGCGATGGTTTCCCCATGTTCAAGTGTGAAGCTCACATCATCTACAGCGATCACTTCTCCTTGATCCATCCGAAATGCCACCTGTAATCGATCAACTTCTAAAAGCTGTCCTATTGCATTCACCAACTTTTTATCATTTGGTATACGTACTTTACAATCAATCCATATAATTCCTATGTGTTTTATAAACTTTGATTAATCCTAGCATACAGAATTTTGAAAAGATTGAATAATAGAATAATTCTATATATAAATAGAAAATTGTTCCAATCCATACATAAATAGCTACGCAAGCTCGTTATGACTAGCTATTTAGCGGGGTTATTAGGATGATATGGAACATAAAAAAGTGCCGCAATAAATCGTCGCGGCACTTTTTATAAGTTAAATGATGAAATTGATTTTGATTGCAATTTAGTTTTTAGCGGTATGTTTCTTAATTGCAGGCATAATTTCAGTAGCGATAAGTTCTATATTTTTTGCAATTTTATCAAATGAAACACCGCCAAAATCAATTTGAGCCATAAAACGCTGATGTCCATATAATTCATATTGGTAAAGCATTTTTTCAATGATTTGCTGCGGGCTGCCCACCATTAAAGCATCACGATGATCGGTCGACTGAGCAAACTGCTGTTTTGGATATCCGCCTCCACGCAGTGCTTGCATTCCAGCGTTAAGATGTGGATAGTACTCACGAAGAGCGTCTTG
>NZ_JBFTSN010000085.1:0-19895 GCF_056400045.1 Paenibacillus sp. 01L418 | reverse complement strand
CAGTACGCTATGTTGCTGCAGGGTTAGGGGCTGAGGTTAATTGGAACCAACAGTCCAAAACGGTAACCATTCTTAACGAAAAAACCGAGGTTATGCTCAAAATTAATTCAAATAAAGTGATGCAGAATGGTACTGAAATCACGATTGATGTTCCTGCTCAAATAACCAAAGGGGTTACATACGTCCCCATTCGCTTTATTTCACAGACCTTAGGCGGCACCATTAGTTGGGATGCCGAACGTAGATCAGCAGACGTTTCTTTAGGCGACAAACAAGTTAGAATTACTACAGAGTCTACTTTTAACTTGTCTACGATCCCGCAAGAACATATTAATACGCTGATCCAAAAAGCGAACGAAGCGACTAAGCTATCTTCCTATTCACAAATTAGAGCCCATTTTAAATCCAATTTTACTGGGACATTCATTAATAAAATCATCAAACAAAATGGACTAGAGTTCAACGTTCCATTCACAGGTACAGCATACAGTCATTCCGAAGGAAAGGAAGGATCTATTAATCAATATGAATCCCCCTTAAATGCTGGAGGCATGATTGTCGAGCGAAAAATCATCCTTAAACAAATTCAAAATACATGGATGGTCAACGATATTATTTTCTCAAGCTCGGCACCTTAAACAAGCATAAGCCCGCGATTTTGTTTAATAAAAAATTTCAATTACGTTTCATTACTCTTCAATCTGCTTTATAATCTTGGCGGGATTTCCACCTACAACTACGTTATCTGGCACATCCTTTGTAACGACAGCACCGGAAGCAACAACGACATTATTGCCGATGTTCACGCCAGGGTTTATAACGGCTCTCCCGCCTATCCATACATTATGGCCAATCGTTATCGGTTTTCCGTATTCAACGCCAGATATTCTCTCCTTTGCATTCAAGGGGTGAGTTGCTGTGTAGATGTGTACTCCTGGTGCAAGAAAACAATTGTCGCCAATCCGAATGTCGCAAACGTCCAATAGTACACTATCAAAATTAGCATAAAAGTTTTCTCCAACATGAATGTTGTAGCCGTAATCACAACGGAAAGTGGGCTCGACATATAGACTTTTGCCTGTGGACCCGAACAATTCCTTTAGCAGCTCCGTTCTTTTGTTATCCTCTGTCTCCAAAGTTTGATTGAATAACCTCGTTAGTCTGCGAGCGTTCATTCTATCCGCAACCAGCACAGCATCGGCAGCATTATAAAGCTCACCATTCAGCATTTTCTCTTTTTCTGTCTTCATTTGGTACCACTCCTGTTTGTTGTTTCAATTTTAAGCAGAAATACGGTTTGTCTGGTCACTACATTCGTTTATTTTCTTGTTCCTGAAATCATGAGGCCTAAACCAAGCTTCTGTAATCCATACAAATAATCTTGTTTCCAGTCGCTCACAGTAAGCTCTGGCAAATGTTCTTTAGGAATATAGGCTGCGCTTCTTAATGTTATTTGGTCGGTTATTTGCTTATTTATTTCATCATTGGAAAAAATAATCGTGTGCGGGTTTATTGTAGCTGTAAATGAGGCTACCAACCGACTAATCGCATCAATCTTTTTCTCATCATGAACCAATGCAGTTTCTGTTCCATCCTCGTTATTCAGGGCTTGTACAAAATTTCGGTCATCATACTGAGGAACGAAGGATATTTCTCCTGAGAAAAACGTACTGCCTCGCACGACATCACCATTTATCATAATGCCGGCACCAGGACCATTTTGACCCAAATACAAGTAGACCAAGGAACCCTTGTCTTTATTGTTTCGGTTGTCATAGTATCCAAGGACAGCCGCATTCATATCATTCTCTACAACGACAGGTATGGATAAACGCTCCTCAAAATATCCTTTTAAATCAAAATCATGAAACTGCTCATAGCTTGGGATGAAAATAATTCGGCCATTATTGACTGAACCCGGCACACCTATAGCTACAGAGCTGATTTTGGGATGCTTTTCTATAATGCTTTCAAGTAAATGAGATAAGCTCAAAGCATCATCCATTAGCACACTTGAAGTACTGCCTTGTTCCTTCTCTTCGCCTAAACAATTAAAAATGGTATAGTTAGTTTCTGTTTTCTCTAAAAATATAGCCAAACCGAGCATGAACTCGGGATTGTATGCGTATCTTTTTGCTCTTCTTCCGCCACTTGAATGGTCGAGACCAACTAAAATGAGTTCCCCGTCCTTTTCCATTTGCGTGAGAAACTTACTAATGGTAGGGAAGCTTACTCCTAGCTTTTGACTTAGCTCAACCTTCGTCGCACTCCCATGCTCCAGAAGAGCCGCTCGAATGCTGCGTAAAATAACTTTTTTCCATTCTTTTGGAGTTGCAAATAGCTCATTTATGATGATCACCACCTCTAAGCGCAATACTTATTAAATTTATTTAATAAGTTACACCGATAATATCAGAATATCGTCTTGGATAAAAGTAATCTTCAGGAAAAAATAAGAGATGCTTAAAAAAGTTTTCATGTTTATTCTATAGAATAACACGTAAAGCAATTGTTCTGGTAATTACCGCACAGAGACAAGAAAGGATGTTTTGATGTATCAAGGAAAGCAGCGAAAAATGACTATTTTACTGTTGGTTTTATATACCGTATTAATCTTCTATTTCTTATATGCCGGATTCAACAGAGCTGCTTCTATTCATGACAGCGGCTTGCGATATAATCTAATACCCGAGAAGATCCATTTATTCCTCCCTATGCAAAGAGAGTTTCCATTTTCGCTTTTTGAGTTCGGCAACTTTGCAGCATTTATACCTTTCGGAATCATGATCCCGCTTCTGTTTCGTTCTCGTTTTCTGAGTTTTATACTGCTATTTATTGTATCGATTACCATGCTTGAGACGCTGCAGATGTTTTCCCGTTTAGGCTCCTTTGATATCAACGATATTATTATTAATACGTTAGGTGCTGCAGTAGGCTACTGCGCACAAAGGCTTGTTCGACATGAGCGTGATACATTCAATGGCTTCTGCAAAATAATAATAACAGCATTTGTACTTGCGGTTGGTGTCATCGGCAGTATTGGAGGCATTAATAATTATTTAGATAAAGCAAGCAGCGAGGTTATCGCTTTAGATAAACTGCCATTAAAGGCTGGAACTGTTCTTTGGGATAAAAGTCTCTCCAGCTTTCCCGCAGCCCAAGAGAACGTTGAGCCGAAACTAAATATGTACAGCCGAAACAATACACGAACAAATGAGTTTACCTATCTTTTAGACGGCAAATATCACATGATAGCAGGTAATCTCGCGATATCAAAAACCTTAACTCAAAGTACCGGCAATGGAAATATCGATCTCATTTTTAGCGCAGACGGAACCGAAATCCATTCATTTGGATGGAGTTTCGATAGACAGGAAGAGCTTCCTTCCGAGTTTTTTCAAATCCCCTTAAATGGAGCAAAGGAACTTACTATAAAATTTGTTAATCATACATCCGATCGAGATGTCCTGCTGTGGGACATTGCACTTCATAAAGTAAATACCGGACAAAAAATAATAAATGGGATCAAACAAAAACTAAAAACATTATTTTAAATGGAAAAAGCCGAATTTCTTAGCTTGCAAAGAAATCGGCTTTTTGTAATGTCACTTCATTTTAGCATCGGCATCTCCGTGCTGTAGCACAAACTCATCCAGCTTTGCACCTTCCACGTCATAGGCTTGATAGGTTAAAGTGTCACCATTTACCGTAATCCCTGCAAACATTTGCTTCTCATTCTGAAAATGAACTTTATGATAAAACTTATCTTCCTTTTTCTCATTGAATTTTTGCCCTGCTGTATTGGTTACCACATATACAGTGCCCGCTCGGTTTTGCACCGCTTGATCACCGTCGCCTGTGATTTGACCATCACGAAGCGGATAGGATCTGGAGTACTCATGATTATGACCTTGCAGCACCAAATCAACCTCGAATTCATCAAATAGCGCTGTCCAATCCTTCACCTTCTTGTTCGTATTTCCTCCATAAGGCCCTTGATGCAGAGCAACGATTTTCCATGGCTTATCCGTGCTCTCCAAATCTTTTTTCAGCCAGCTTGTTTGCTCCTTTATATTCGATTCCGAATTTAAAATAACAAAATGAACAGAACCATAATCAAACGAGTATGTCGTTCCCGCATTCGATCCCTTCGCGCCACTCGCAGGTAAGTTGAAATGAGAAACAAATCGCTTGGCATCTCCATCCACTTCATCATGGTTCCCCGTAACTGGCATAAATGGAACCTGTGTTACCCACTTGCCTGCTTTTGCGAAAAGCTCGGTCCAGGCTTGCTCATCGGTGGGCTCTTCTGTCAGATCACCATTATGAACGATAAAGGCAGAGGCTGGGAAAACGTTAAACGCCTGACCCAGCGTATTTCCCCACAGCTCAAAATCCTGCTCCGTCATGCCTTGCGAATCCGTTATGTTTATGAAAGTAAAAGCATCGCTTGCTTCAGCTTCCGTCCTAAATTGTGCAGCATCGCTCCATGCCTCTTTTTCTCCGCTGCCTACTCGGTACGTGTATGTGGTTCCCGGATTAAGGCCGGTTGCTTCTGCTTTATGAACACCACGCAAAGTATCCTCACCTATGTCAATCGATGATGTCGTACCCTTAAAGGTCATTACAAGAGYCTCTTCCCAATCGCTAGGGACGGCTCCTTCAATGATCTGAACAATTGAACCCGAGTGTGCATTCGTACTATGCCAAGTGAAGGCGCGGCTAGTTTTTGGATCGCCCTTGAACGTAGTCACAATCGCGGCTGGCTTCGCCGACTTATTGGCCTTTAACCATTCCATGCCAATGGCTCCAACAACTAATAAGGCGCAGCATATGAGCAGTATGATCATGTCTTTTCGGATTTTTATCCTAGTCACACTCCTTCTTCTCTATCTAATTTTAATTATATCTTAACAAAAAGCTGTTGCACGGCGCATTCAGCAATCTTTCAGCCAGCCTTAAGTTAAGAATAAGTAAAGGCCCGTAGAATAACATTTGTAAGCAGCGAGGGGCGCTGAACATGAAATGAGGTGTGAGATGAACAAAAACCTAAACTATCGCCATGAATTGAAATTTTTCATTAACTACCATCAATACTTTATTATTCGCCAGCGGCTAAAGGATCTGATGGAACAAGACAAACATGTCGGTCCGTCAGGCGAGTACCATATTAGAAGCTTATATTTTGATGATATAAACAACAAAGCTTTGCATGAGAAGCTTGGCGGCATTCGTGATCGGGTCAAATATCGTATCCGCATATACAATGGCCAAGACCATGTCATTCATTTTGAGAAAAAAATTAAATTCAAGGACTACATCGCAAAGGTAAAGGAACCGCTAACGAGGGAAATGTACGACAAGCTTATGGATGGCGAATACGACGTCCTTAGAGGGCCGGACAAGCCGCTTTTGAACGAAATTCACAATGAAATGAAGCATCATCTGCTGCGTCCGAAGGTCATCGTCGATTATGTCCGTGAGCCATATGTTTACGCTAACGGCAACGTACGCATTACGTTCGACAAGGAGCTGCGCACCGGGCTTCATGCCGTTAATATTTTTGATGAAAAGGTGGAGCCCGTACGCGCACTCGACAATGATTTAATCATTCTTGAGGTGAAATATGATGAATACATTCCAGCCTTTATCCGAATCGCTTTGCAGCTGGAAGGACTAAACCGGCAATCCGCATCAAAGTATGTCATCTGCCGAAAACATTTGAAGTTCAACACTTGGGAGGATTATTAAAATGGAAACCAATACAACTGCCGCGGCAGCAACGGAGACGACAACAAATTTTGCCGATCTTTTAAAAAATTCAGTACTGGATAACTTTGCTTCTGATATCAGCCTTTCGAAAATATTGATTACGCTGGGCGTCGCTTTTTTACTTGGCTTCTTCATTTACTTGCTTTATAAACGAATATTTAGCGGCGTGCTTTATTCAAAAAGCTTTAACGTTTCGCTGATCGGCATGACCATGATTACAGCAGTTGTTATTATCGCGATTAACTCCAATCTCGTGCTGTCGCTTGGTATGGTTGGCGCTTTGTCCATCGTCCGTTTCCGTACTCCAATTAAAGATCCAACCGATTTAATTTTCTTATTCTGGGCTGCCGTTGCAGGTATCGTTACTGGCGCGGGTTTCTTTACACTAGCGGTAATTGGTTCGGTTGTGGTTGGTCTTATTCTGTTCTTCTTCGTTAAGGGCGGATCGGTAGAAACCCCTTACCTGCTTGTTGTTAACTGCGACAGCGATGCTACCGAGCAGCTTGTTCACAAGCAAGTCGGCACGCTCGTTAAGCGTTATAACGTGAAGCAAAAAACAGTGACGCAGGGCAATATTGAAATGACGCTGGAAATTCGCCTTCGCGACGAAACCGGACGTTTCGTTAACCAACTAACGGAGCTGGCTGGCGTTCGTAACGCCGTACTTATTAGCTATAGCGGGGACTATGTATCCTAATTATCGGGAGGTGTTTTCATGAAAGCGAAAGCGCGTGTAATCTTATTATGCTTTTGCTCCATTCTCCTGGTTACTTTACTCGCTGGATGTGCCGCAGGCGGTACATCCTTCAGTCTCAGCAGCTCGGGTGCGGCAAAGGGTACAGATGAGAAATCAGCGGATGAGCAAAAGCTAGATGAAACGGTTTTTCCTAAAGATAAAATCGTAGATGTAAAAATTACGATCGACGAGGACGCGTTCCAAAATATGCTGGACAACGCCAGCGCGGAGGAATATAAAGAAGCCTCGGTCGAATATAACGGTCAGAAGTTCGAAAACGTAGCCATTCGAACGAAGGGCAATCTCAGCTTGAACAGTGTCGTAAGAATGACCGAATCCGATCGGTACAGCTTTAAAATTTCATTCGATGAGTATGTTAATCAAACCTTGCAAGGAATAAGCAAAATTAATTTAAATAACAACTACAGCGATGCCTCTTATATGCGAGAGTTTCTATCGTATGAGCTTGCTGAGCAAATGGGACTTCCAACCCCAAAATATTCTTATGTCAATGTTTACGTCAATGGCGAGCTTTGGGGCTTTTATTTGGCTGTCGAGCAGATTGGCGATGCCTATCTTGAACGTAATTTCGGCAATGCATATGGCGCGCTTTACAAAGCAAACGGCGGCAACGGCAGCGAGCTCAACTGGTTAGAAACGATCGATTCCTATACGGGCCTCGATTTGAAGTCCGACAAATCAAATGATGATATTTTGCTCGATATGCTGGATGTACTGAACAATGGCGCAAGTTACGAGAGTGTGCTGGACGTTGATGAAGCGCTTAAGTTCATCGCCTTAAACGCAGTAGCCGGCAACTTTGACAGCTACCTCTCTGAGAAAAAACATAATTATTATTTGTATGAGGATGATGGTATTTTCAGCATTTTGCCATGGGATTACAATATGTCCTTTGGCGGTTTCGGCGGCTCCAGCGTACTCATTGATGAGCCAACTACTGGCGCGATTGCCGATCGGTCGCTTATTGACAAGCTGCTTAAAGTGGATGCCTATAAAGATAAGTATCACGAAATCGTTACAAGCATGTTAGAAGGATATTTGGCAACCGATACGTTTCAGGCAAGGGTCGATGTAATTAAAGCTATGATCTCGAATTATGTAAAAGCAGACCCTTCCTCCTTCTACACGTATGAGCAATATGAGCAAGGTGTTGCTCAGGTTGTTTCCTTTAACTCGCAGCAAACCAGCACCATTGCACAGCAGCTCGCCGGCACTATTCCTGCTGCTGGCGACGGCTCTGGCAGCGGCGGCGGGATGGGTGGTGGTATGGGTGGCGGCGGTTTCGGCGGAAATCGGCCAAACGGGCAGCAGGGTAACACTCAGGGCAACACCGGAAACAGCAATGCTGCTGTTAATGTAGGAGCTGGGCAGCAAAATGCCGGCATTACAGTGAACAAAGAGCTGAGTCCGCAAGGTGCTCTGGCAGATGGCGTCGTTCAGCAAGTAGTTGATAACACTACCTCCCCTACTACACAGAACACTCAAGGCAATGCAGATGCTGCTGCTCCTGAAGGGCAGCTCCCTCAGGGCAATACAGACGCTGTTGCTCCTGACGGGCAGGTCCCTCAAGGCAATGCGGGTGCTGCTGCTCCTGATGGGCAGGTCCCTCAGGGCGATGCAGGTAATGCTGCTCCTGACGGGCAGGTCCCTCAGGGCAATGCAGGTGCTGCTGCTCCTGAAGGGCAGCTACCTCAGGGCGATGCGGGCATGGCGCCTCCAGATGGTCAAATGCCTAATCAGCAAGGCGGCATGCAAGGCGGGTTTGGCGGCCAAAGACCAAACGATATGGGTGGCGGCATGGGCGGCGGCTTCGGCGGCCCTGGCACGCAGCAAACTCAGGCACAAGGCAGCCCTAAAGAAGCCGCGACGGCTGGAATCGCCATCGTGATCCTGCTTCTCTCCTGTGCATTCATCGTCTTCTATAAACGTAAACGACTATAAGCATTCTAGTTCAAAAAAAAGATCGCGAACCCTTTGCCACAGTGGCATTCGGGCAGCGATCTTTTTTCAATCCATAAGAAATACCTTTTCGCCTATTTCAATGTCTCCTGTCTTTTTTACAGAAGCATACACCCCGAAGTTTAAATTCATCTCTGTGTTAATTTTTTTCAATAAGGAAGCATCACGTGCTAGCGAATCTGGATCAAGCGTAACCATGGAGCAGCGATCACAATATTTATCCACTTGCAATTCAGCACCGCCTACCGTTATTCGTCTGCCTAGCCACTCTTTTTCTCCAAAAGCGCCTTCCTCTACAGTAATAAGTATATTTGCTCTAAAGCGCCGCGCGTCCAGCTGTTTTCCCCATATCGCTTCGAGCTTTTGCAAGCTCTTATCGGTAATGATGAGGATACTGCCTTCATCCACCGCTTTAAGGTCAGGACTTTGTGCCTGATAGCTGCGCATCCGCATCTTCTTCTTTGAGTACTTCTGCATTTCAGCTAACAGCTCCTCGTCCCAGCTAAAGGTCTGACCCTCTGGAGAAGTTATTTCTACTAGGGGATGCTCTGCGCTCGTGCGTTCATCAACCAGCTTCGCTTTGTATGCCAGCATCGCTGGAATTTCTCTTGCAGTAAAGAAGCTATCCCAGCCTTCCTTTGTTTCATCATAAAAAGCATAACAACGGTCGCCCATCAATCCGTATCTATCGATTTTACAGGTATCCAGTTCCTCTCCTGCAAATGACTTAATCGGGTACCTGCTTATACTACTAATTTTACCAATCAACGTTAATGTCAATCCAACAACCTCCATACATCCGTTTTCTTCCATTCACATGTATCTTTGATTATAGTATAAACACAAAAGACGCGCGATAAGCCAAGTACACCTTTCGGTACAGAAAGGCTTTCCGCTTATCACGCGTCATGTCATTTCATATGATTGGTTCAAACGCATTGTAATACGATTAGAAAAAAAGGTGTATTAAATCCTCCATGCTCCAATGCTGCAGCTGATTAGGGAATCCTTTTGGAGCAGTAGTACAAGCCGCCAGCTTATAGCTTCGGTTCAGTTCATATTGTTTGAAAAAATAAGCTTCCGTTCTYGGAGTTAAAGCGATGGAGCTATCCTCGCCAATATGTATTGAGAAGGAATCCAGCGGTATGGACAACCCTTTACCCTTTGCTTTTATGTAACTTTCCTTCAGCGTCCAAAGCTCATAGAAATAAGCGGTTCGCTCCTCCCCTCTCAAACAAAACAAACGTTCATATTCCATTTTCGAAAAATAAGATTTTGCTATACTTTCATCTATTTCACATATTTGTTCCACATCAATGCCTACCGGGGAAGAGCTTATAAATAAGGCAACCCAATCTCCAGCATGCGAAATATTAAAGTGAAAATCTTCGCAGCCGATAAGTGACGGCTTACCATATGAATTGCAAGTAAACTGAATCGCTTGATTGGATAGGTCTAGGTTTCGCACAATTGCAGCACGTACAAGCACTTCACCAAATAACGTCCGATAAACATCACATTGCTGTCGCAATCGACTTATTTTTAAACGCTTCTCTTCTGATACGAGACTTAACAATTGCCGGTAGTCATTCGACGTGATGTTTTGAGGTATTTTCAAAACCATAATCTCAGCCTGCACAGTTTGCTGCTCCTTTCCCCCTCAACTAATCCTAAAAGCACTCGTCTGAATCTATCACAACCTCGAATTTCCATAACGCGCCATCACTTCATGAATAGCTYTTGCCCCAAAACGAATAGCCTCAACAGGCACACGCTCATCTGCAGCATGGATCAACTCCGAGAAATTCATGTCCTCTGGGAGCGTCATAGGCAAAAAACCATACGTTTGAATACCTAATGTTGAAAAATGTCTCGCATCTGTTCCACCCGGCAGCAGCATCGGAATAGGCACTGCAGCTTCATCCGCTTTCTTCAGCACATCTGACAGCAATTCAAACAATTCCATTTCCGGGTTTTCTGGACAAGGGTCATGACGAATCACCTCTAACATTATTTGATGTTGTATGGCATGATCGTACAGCTCGGCTATGAACTGCTCTGGAGTAAAACCGGGCAGCAGCCTCCCATCCATCTCCACGATGATTTCACTTGGATGCACATTGATTTTTTCGCCACCATGCACAACCGTAGCACTTATTGTGTTGCGAAGCAGCGGTTGAAACAGCTTTCCCTTGTCACCCATTATCCTCAGCATGAGATTGCTCAGGCGTGGCCGAAGCAGCCCTTTCAATAATAACCTCGGCAATAGGGGCAATGCCGATGCCATGGATTGAATCATATACGACGCTGCGGGCGTGACATGAATCGGCAGCTTGACCTTATTTAACGCTCCCAGCATATAGGCAAGCTGCGCCATGCTTCCTTCATTTTGGCCAAGAGAACCATGTCCGCCCCCTCCTCTAACCGTAGCTCTAAGGAAACAAATTTGTTTCTCTGCCACCATAATGGGATAAAATTTTTGGCCGCTTACTTGAAAGGAGAAGCCCCCAAACTCCCCAATCGCATAATTCACGCCAGCAAAGAGATAAGAATGATGTTTAACTAAGTAGGAGGCTCCTAAATCCCCTCCTGCTTCTTCATCACTTACAATAGCCAAAATCATATCGCCTTGTAATGCTGTTTTCTCCGCGTGGGCTTTTAGAAAGGCGGCAAGCATCATCGCTACACCGCCTTTCATATCTAGGCTTCCTCTCCCCCATACGTAACCATCGATAATCTCACCCCCGAATGGATCGCGGCTCCATGCTTGCTTCTCTACACCAACAACGTCAACATGCCCGTACATGAGAAAAGGAGGTGCATCTCCGCACCCCTTTAATCGTGCAATTAAATTAGGTCTATGCTCTTCTTGAGCAATAATGATCGTATCGCTGATTCCCGATTCAAGAAGAAGATCACGAATAAAATAAATACAATCTCGCTCATTGCCTGGCGGATTCGTTGTATTAAACCGTATTAATTGCTGCAATAGATATTGAGGGGACTCATATATTGGCCCGTCCAAGCTGCTAATCATCGTAAAGTCCTCCTTGGCATGGTTGACTTCCCTTTTTCATCCTTTAACTTCTATTAGAAGCTGAAAATCGACTCCCTAATTTATCCTTAAGGCCGTTGTCGTGAAGCACTTGTTCCAATCGATCCTGCTGTTCGTTCTCTGGAACAAGCTTCGTATGGAACGCAGAAATCAGCATCTCATAAGCCTTAACCAGATGCTTCCACTCTGCCCGGCCACGAGAAAGCTGAAGCCCATTCAACATCGTCTGAACCTCGCGGTAAGGTGCAACTACACCTTGCTCATACTGCTCTAAATCCCTGTTCCGATTACGCATGCAAGTAACGATAGTCAAACATTGAATAATAAAATCTAACGAATAGTCTTGCCCCTCATCCCGGCACTTCCCAAGGAGCTGTTCCCTATCCGGTTCATGGTCGAAAGAAAGCACCCTAAGAGCTGTACTATTGTTGGCTAGTTTCTTCAATATCGATTGGGGGCCCATCTCAACCGCTTCCGAAACCCCGTTCTCCAGCAAAAAACGGATAACCGCTGTCCATTGTACGGGTGCGGTAATCTGCTCTGCCAGCACTGCTGGAATCTCATCCGCACTCCGATATAATCTTGCAGTCACACTGGAAACAACCGGATGCTGGAGTGTTCCAAGCTTCAGTCCTTTAAGCTCCTCTGCAAATAGCTGCGCCGCTGGTGCCATAAGAGGACTGTGGAACGGCGCGCTCACATGAAGCGGGATGACAACGCCTCCCCGCTTGGAGATACGCTGCACCGCTTCGTTCAATACTCCTTTATGTCCAGAAATGACAACCTGATCATCTGAATTAATATTAGACACTACAACAATTTCAGCTCCACCCTGAAACGAGGAACTAGCGTGCTTGCAGATCTCTGCAACTTCAGCTGCGCTAAGCGACATTACCGCCGCCATTGCACCACTGCCAGCATCGTCCGCATCACGCATGAGCTCGCCACGACGATGAACGATACGGACAGCGCTGTCAAATGGAATACCCCCTGCACAAGTCAAGGCGGTAATTTCTCCAAGGCTATGACCGGCTAAAAATTGCGGAGCCTTCCCCAGAAGGTCTCTGTATATTTTGTACATTGCCATCCCTACAGTTAATATAGCTGGCTGTGCATATTCCGTCCTTGTCAATTCCTCCATGCTGCCCTCAAACATAAGTTTTGTGAGATCCATGTTTATCGCTTCACTCGCTTCATGAAAGGTCTCTTTGGCGAGCTCATATTTCCTATACAAATCCTTGCCCATGCCAACATACTGTGAGCCTTGACCGGGAAACAGCAATGTGCCGCCTACCATACGCTTTCAGCTCCCTCTTCTAATTCTGCCATTACAACTTTGAGAGATGCTAGATACAGAGAGAGCAATTCATCCACACTTGCTATGTCCCATGAACGAGCATCATATAGACATCGGATGTTTAACTCGTCTTCACTAAACTCAAGCTGAAGCGCAAAGCCGATTAGCGGCATATAGGACTCCATTCCTCTCAAGTCGGTTGAAGAGAACCATGGTATGATTCCATTGTCCAATGTACGGAAACCAGCTGCTGTCGCAAGCGAGGAAAAGGTATAATAGTCGCCGCTTTCCCGTTGATTAGCTACTTCAGGGATCATTTCCACAACCGTCATATAGTGGGACATATTCAGCGACACAGGCACCATCCGATCTCCTACACCGTCTTTGACGATGACTGTAACTTCATCGGACATCGTAATATCGGAGAGCACGTACATATAAAGGACAAGCAATATATCGACGATATCTGATCCAATGTCTTCTGATAGCTGCATCAATTTCCCGAGCAGCGCTTCATCCAGCTTGCATGAACGGGGAATGGCTTCATGATCTATACCCGTTTCTCTACTTATCATGCGATTAGGGAAAGTTAAACCTTTCAGCCCTGCTAGCCCTTCCATATCTCCTTCTTCACTGAATGGTGCATCCATTAGCGCAGCCATTCCGCGGAGTGTCGCATGTCCAAACAGATCTGCAACGGATACACGAGAAGGGTAGTGCTGCTCCAAGTTGTGATGTAAAGCAACAAGCAGGATGGAGTTGCCTCCTACCTCGAAGAAGTTGTCTTCAGCGGCAAAATCGACTGTATGCAGCACCTCTTGCCAAAGAGCCGCTACTTTCTGCTCCGTATTGGTATCCAGCTCAAGCAGCTGCAGAGCAAATGCAGCATTATCCTGCAAACGAGCCACTTCACTCTGCTTTGGCAGCGCCTTGCGATCAATCTTTCCATTATTATTCAATGGCAATGCTGCAAGCCAAATGTAACGCTGCGGCACCATATATTCAGGCACTCGACTTGCCATAAAGCTGCGAAGCTCTGATGTCGACAATTCAGACTCCGCTGCATAATAAGCGCATAACAATCCGCCATTAGACTGCTCATCTTCCAGCAGCACCGCCGATTCAGTAACGTCCTCGTGCCGTGCGAGCATCATTCCAACTTCCTCCAGCTCGACGCGATGTCCGCGGATTTTCACTTGAAAGTCACTGCGCCCGAGAAATTCGAGGTTTCCGTCGTTTAAGAAGCGTGCAAGATCACCTGTTCTATACATTCTCTCACCGGGATAAAAAGGGTCGCTAACGAACTGTTCCTCCGTAAGCTCCGGCTTCCCAAGGTAACCTTGGGCCAATCTTGTCCCCGCTATACAAAGTTCACCAGCTACTCCAGGAGGCTGAAGACGTCCCGCCTTATCCAAAATGTACGTTCGCACTCCAGCAAGCGGTTTGCCTATTCCGGGATGATTATCCTCTATCCGCTGTATCGTTGACCATACCGTCGTTTCTGTAGGCCCGTAAACGTTGTATATTTGAAGCTGTGGATAAGGCTTCAGCCGATTCCATAGGGTTGGAATAAACGGCTCCCCGCCAATGATCAAATCTTTTAAATAGCGCAAGCATGGTCTCTCTTCTTTGCCAGCCAGCAGCATTTGCAGTCTCATCGGGGTAGTTACCATCATCTCAACATCATGTTTGACGATGAGACGATCCAGCAGGTCTGGGTCTCTGCGCTCCGCTTGTGATGCTAGAATCACCTTCAGCCCATAAAGAAGCGGCATAATTAAGTCATGTATAGATACATCGAACGCAGCGCTTGCTAAAGCAACAATCGTTTTTCCTGGTACATATTCTACTTGCTCTGCCATTCCTTCTATGAACCGTATCGCACTCTCATGCTGAATCATGACACCTTTTGGTCTGYCTGTTGAACCTGATGTATAGATCACATAAGCTAGATTTTGAGAGGCATTGTCCTGCTCCATGCTGCTTGAGAGTATGTGTGAATCCTTCTCTTCCCTGCCAGCAGCGCACTGCTCGTCTCTCTCATCGATACAAACAATATTGCCTTCATATTGAGAAGCTTTCGAGAGGTATTCGTGCTGCGTTAACAAAACCGGAGCCTTAGTATCCTCCAGCATATAATGAATGCGATCCTCTGGGTATTCCAAATCAATGGGCAAATAGGCGCCTCCAGCCTTCCAAATGCCGATGATGCCAACTACCAGCTCGACCGTTCGCTCCACCATCAGTCCAACCACAATTCCTGAACGCACGCCTTCGCTACGCAGTCTACTAGCAAGTTCGTGTGCCCGCTGATTCAGCGTGCTGTAAGTAAACGACTCCTCGCCGCAAATAAGTGCAGTCTCATAGGGGCGAAATTGAGCCTGCTTCTCGAATAGGTGATGCAGGGTCATGCTTGATTCACCAGCTATTCCCTTTCTATGCAATGGCTTAGATTCAGTGGATGGGCATGAACCAATACAAAGTGATTTTATTAATGCTTGAACTTCATCTTCATCCAATATGGCTGCATCTCTAAGGAGAATATCGTCGCCTCGAACTAACAGCTCCGCTGCCCGATGAACATGATTAGCTAGATTTTTCATCATTGTCGTGCTGTAAGCAGAGCTATTGTATGTCATAGTAAGCATTATGGCGGGTGATTCTGACTCCAAGACACTGTACGAAAAGAGCAAACCAACCCCATCAGCGCTCGGTTTCCCATAACTATTTTCCAAGGTTACGGCTACAGCCTGTCCCGAATTGAAGCTGCTTGTTCTGGCGGAATCGATAGTTTCTAGTTCCAAAATATGTCCCTTGTTACTGTCCTCGAATTCATTCAGAGCTCCGTCTAATTGCTTTAGCAATGACTGAAGCATATTTTGCTCATCTACCCTGATTTGAAGCGGAATCCATGTCCCGTCCATATGACTTCCGAATCTCTGAGACGGAATGCCGATCGTTAATCGGTCATCCCCTTTATATTTATAAAGCATGATGTAAACCGCAGTAAGCAGTACGCTATACAATCGCTGATTGGACTGTTCAGCATATCGGAGCAGCATTTCTGTGAGCTCTTTGGGTAAATGGATGCGCTGCTCCATAGAACGATACTCCGCTTCTCTGCTAAGCAAATCTGGGGGAAACCCTCCATCCTCTCGCCACAAATATTGATTTCTCTCACCAGCGTCTATGACTACCTTATCCATATTTTTTGCTCCTCTCTATTGTGAATGGATGATTTCTTTGCCAGCCAATATCCTCAGGAGCGTATCATTTAGGAGCGAAACGACTTGTTGTTCCCGTTCATGTATGAAAAAATGACCTCCTTTGAAGTTGACGATTTTACAGGTCTCCGTCGTTTGTGACTGCCAATCTTCTGAAGTCCCGTACAGGCTGCTGTCCTCAGAGCCATTCATAACAATGAGATGAAGAGGGAGCGGCGGCTTAACCTCTGGCTTGTACGTGCCAACCAGCTTAAAGTCAGCTCGCAATATGGGCATAAATACGTCTCGCAGCTCCTTATGCTCGAACAGCTCAGCAGATGTTCCGCCAAGGCTTAATACTTCTTCGATAAAAGCTTTATCGGGAAGCTGATATATTTCTCGGTTCACATGGCTGGAATGAGGCGCCCCGTACCCTGACATAAAAACTACGGATGGGAGCGTCAATCCTGCTGCATGAATGCTATGAATTAATTCAAAAGCGATCAAGCATCCCATGCTGTGGCCGAATAAAGCATATTGATTTTGTGTATAGTCACGGATTAAATGCAATATATCTTTAACTGCCTCATGAATATCCTCGTAGAGCGGCTCACTCATCCGGCTTCCTCTCCCAGCTAATTCAATCGGAATCAATTGAATAGAAGGATCGAGCTGCCGCGACCATTTCTTATAGACCTGAGCCGAGCCCCCCGCGTAAGGCAAACAAAGCAACGGTATACTATCCATAATTAGGAACGACCACCTTGTTAGGAAGCGATTTGATTTTGTTAAACACCACTAGCCAGCGTACGCCAAAATGTTTTTTCCATTGCAAATAGTTTTTCTGCTAGAGCTATCTCTCTGTCTCGCTGAAATTTATACGTAACAAAAGATTGCTTGATCGCATGCCAGCCGTCACAGATCATCTCCAATTGATCCTTAAGGGATTCGTATAATGTCACATTTATTTTCTTCTGCTCTCGCAGCGTTCGAATAAGTCCTTCATTTGCAATATGCCGGTTGCATATAATGTTGATTCCAATGAGTGCATACGTAATATGAGCGCTATATTTATCCGGGCTTGAATCTACTTGCCACATTCCCTCCATAGAGAAATCATCAAGCTCCCGCGTAAGCCGCTCCGCATTGTCAACAACTTCCGATAAGTTCAATTCATATGGCTTAATCGTTGAATGAAGATTGTAAATATAATAGGCAGGGCCATTATAGTTTTTGTTGATATTGTATTCTGAATTTTTGAATGCTTTTCTGAGCCGATCCTCAGGAACCTCATGTTCATTGTAGCCAGCAAGCGTATCGTCAATGACATAGAAGGATGAGCGTTCATTATCGTAACCATTAAACAGCGAATAATGGTACCAATGAAACTTTTTCCAAGCCATGCTTCCCGGCAGCCAATAGAACAAATCGACATTCACACTTAAATTGCGCCCACCGTCAAGCACCTCTTTTATTTCATCTATAAACATTTCCTTATCGCGGAAGTGCCCCGGCTCAATCCACTTAATAACACCGGTTAGTGGGAATTTGGTCCAATCGTCGAGATAATATAGCGTATCAATCGTCGGATATCGAAATTGCTGGTCTGTCGCTGCAGACCAAGGATAATATCGATGAATGTTCAAATATGCCGCATATCGATAGCTGGGATGAGCAGAAACAGCGATTGAATAGGCTTGATTGAGCATACAGTTCGCCCAGAATTCATTAAATGGTTGTCTGTCCAACGTAACTTTCATCCGCTTATCCTCCTTAATAGATCCAAACTCGTATCATTTAATCATTTCTCGGCGGTACTGCACGAAGGAAATACCTCCGAGAACGATGTTATTTCGGACCATCTTGCAGCAATAGATCGCTTAGTTTCATCAGAGGGCTGGCAGCAGCCGTCATTTCCTCTACGGTTGCACAATAATGCTGAGCCATGCGCGTAATCGTATCTGAGTGAAACAGTGCTGTGGCATACTCCAAGCTGCAAATCATTTCACCATTGCTCTCCACAACCTCCAGCGTCAAATCGAATTTACTAACTCCTGGCTCGAACGGCTGAAGCTCAAAGGTTAAATCGCCTCCTTGCATGACAGAACGATCCATATTTTGCAAAATGAACATCGTGTCGAACAAAGGATTTCGACTCTGATTTTTCCCAAGCTCCAATCGCTTCACCAAATCCTCAAACGGATACTCCTGATGCTCCAGCGCTTGCAGTACATGATTATGAACATCGGCGATGTAACCGCCGAGTATTCTTTCAGGCTGTGGTCGGCATCGAATCGCAACTGTATTAACGAATATGCCAATTTGGCCCTCAAGATCGACATGGTCACGTCCCGCTGTCGGCGTGCCAATAATAATGTCATCTTGGCCGCTGTACTTGCCAAGCAAAAGCGCATAAGCACCAAGCAGCACCGTATACAATGTTGTCCCCAGCTCTCTTGCCATGTGCTGCGCTCGTCTCGTAAGTTCCTCATTCAACTTAAAACTATATCTGCGCCCCTCGAAGCTCTGCATCGCTGGTCGCGGATTATCCGTCTGGAGCTCCAGTATTGGCAGTTCGCCTGAGAACATATCCAGCCAGTGGCGCTCATGCGCCTCGTACCTTGGACCAATTAATTGAGCTTCCTGCCAGACAGCATAATCTCTATACTGCACCCGCAGCTCTGCAAGCTCATTGCCGGAGTACAATTCGATCAATTCTTTCAGAAGCACACTGACCGATACACCATCCGTAACAATATGATGCATATCAAGCAGCAGCAAGTGAGAGCTAGAGCTTAGCGGAACAAGAGCTGCCCGCAGCAATAAGCAGCTGCCAAGATCAAATGGACGGATGAACCGCGCCATTAATCTAGTGATGGTTTCATCCATTCCCGTTTCTGACAACATACGTTTGGCAGTCATTCGCGCCCATGCATTGCCATCCAGCTTAAATGCCGCAGATGGATGAATCCGTTGCCTGAATTGTCCATCCTCATAATGGAAAGACGTCCGTAAACTCTCATGCCTCATGATTAAAGCGGTGAACGCCTGCTCCAGCTTCTTCGCATCCAGATTCCCATGAATATGCAGTGCAAAAGGGACATTATACGTCGTTGCTTCTCCAGACAGCAGAGATAAAACATATTGCCTTCTTTGAGCGCGCGACATTGGGAAATACGCCCTGTCCATCTGACGCGGAATCGATTCATACGTTTGCTGGCCTTGACCTTCAATTACTAGAGCGAGTGACTCTAGTGTCGGATTCTGAAACAATTCTTTCAGAGGGACGCGCACACCAAATTGTACGCCTATCCGACTGACCAATGTTGCCGCCTTTAACGAATGTCCCCCTAACTCGAAGAAGCTGTCTGTCGCTCCGATGTTATCCGTCAATAGCAGCTCCTGCCAGAGCATAACCAGCTTGCGCTCCGTCTCCGTGCTCGGCTCCCGGTAATGTCGTACATTCCGTTCTGTCTGCTGCGGTCTTGGAAGTGCCTTGCGATTTATCTTGCCTGTTGGCGTCATCGGTATTTCATCCTGCAGCATCACATAGGTTGGAATCATATAAGCAGGCAGCTTGCCTCTCAGATGTTGGATTAGCTCCTCAGTTACACCGAGAGAATGCCCGCCTACGCTCTCTAACCATACGGTTTCTCCCTTATGGATACTTTCGAAAGCTGCTGCAACATAATGATCCGCGTACGAGGTCATATTTGGCAGATCAGCATCATCAGCCTTTTGTAGGACAACATAAGCGCAGAGAACAGGCTCACCCTCAGGCTCTTGAAACGCGATGACAACCGCTTCCTTCACACGCTCATGCTGCAGCAGCTGCTGCTCCACCTCACCGGT
>NZ_JBFTSN010000084.1:0-20103 GCF_056400045.1 Paenibacillus sp. 01L418 | reverse complement strand
CCTTTCTATAGGGATGGGATCTATTTGTATTTTTACAGCGGCATTTGAATCGTTTCGCCTGCATTTAACTTGATTCGCGGCCACGAGATGGAAGCGCATTGTCCTAAAGGATTGAAACTAGCATCCTCTTCCTCAACGAATAGCTTTACCCGCGCGGGGTAGTTTGTATTATTGATTATGGTTAGCAATAAACGGCCATCCACACTTCTCTGAAGGCGGCAATCTACCTGATCGATTACGATAACCAGTTCTGTCTTCTTATTTACATAAATGCCCGGAAGCTCTGTATAGGATAACATTAACGCTACCTCGCACCAGCAGGAATAAGGAATAACCTCGCCGACGCAGGCTGCTCCCTCCCAATCGCTCATGTTTACTCGCTCACTCATATAACCAGGCGGCATGTTCAATCCATCCCAGCCTTTAACCGGCCGTTCCTCACGCGATAAGTATTGCGGCAAGTTCCCAGCAATCTCTCTTAGCAGCTCTATATACTGCTCATTTCCCGTAGCACGGTATAGCTTGAACAATGAATCGCCGGATAAAGTACATATTCCTGGGGCGCTATGCTTGTTCTGAACATTGGCAATAACCGAACCCGTCGTTCGTATGCCAAGCTTCTCAAAGGTTGATCCTGCCGGAAACTGATAGTCATAGGAAACGCACCAGGTCATACACTGCAAAGCCGCTTCCTCCGCACGCGAGAGCCATATGCGGTCGCCGATCTCTTCATAAAGAACGATATAGGACTCGAGCAGAGCAAAAGCAGATTCGCTGTCCGGACATTGCAATATTTCGCCTGGTCCACCTGTTGTAATACCCTGTAAGGTAAACTCGTTGTAGAAATGGTCCGCCGATTGTTTAGCTGCTTCAATATAAGCTTCCTCTCCAAAATAAGCACCGCATAGAGCGAGTCCCGCTGGGGCTATGCCTGCACCCGCTGAACCGCCAACTAGAATATCTCCTGTACCGGTATGGACCCATTGGCCGAATTGGCCATAATTATTCCACAGTCTAACAAACGCATCGGCAAGCCGCTTTGCACCTTCAATCCACGGCTCAGGTATAACGAATTCAGGTCGAATATGCTTCAAAGCAATGAAATGTTTCATCATAAAATACAAAGCATCCGCACTCTTGCGTAAAATATGCCACTGCTCGGGAGCGTTCCGATTCGGGTCGTCGTTGAACTCATCGCCGTACCATTGCCCCTTGTAGCATACGCCATGAAAGAATCCTGACTCGGTCTGACTGCTGAACATAAACGAAAGCGTGCTTAACGCACGCTGCACCGAAAGCCCATTGCCTTCAAGCAGCAGCGCATAGCTTGACATGCCGCCGCCAACCCAGCCGATTTGCCAATCCTGATGCTTCATATCGATCGTCCCTACCGCATAATAACTGAGCTGATCATTCCAATTCATCGCATTGTATTTCCGCTCTTGAATTTCCCAAGCAGCGGAGAAAGGCAAGCTAGCAGCTAGAGTTGTCTTAGGCTGACCACTCTGCCTTACAATCGCAAAATAATGAAATAACTCGTTAATTCGTGTGCATGGGAAACGATATACCCGAAATCTCAGCGTCACTTTATCTCCCGGCTTGAAATCATACCCCTTATCTGTGCTCGGCACTTTCGTTGTCGCCATTTCATATTTCAGCTTAGCTCTAACGCCGGGCGCTTGAAATGAAATCTTAGCAGCCCTACGATCTTCACTCTCCTCGACATGCATCGAAGTATTCCCAAGTGCAGTCGCTTGTTCTGTTATAAACAACCAGCCTATGCCCGAGCTTTCATCTGCAATGCCAACAGCAGGCACAGCTGCATCGCCCGTCAGCAAATGAAAGGCTGAATGGTTGCCTGCGTCTATCGATAACCGCGGTACATCCGTAATCAGCGTTGGTACTTCAGGACCTTGGTCGCTAAGCTTACTCCAGCATGGGGCATAAGGAAGCTCACGCACGCCAAATCGATTGCCGGCATATACAGCACCAGGTACAAGTACATAGTTTTTCTCCGACCATTTGCTATAGTGAAACGCTAGTGACACAGCCGACTGCTCTGAATAACCGACCGATTGGAACTCAGCATTAAGCTCCAGCCCCGCTGAATGGTCAATAAACCCTTTCGTTTCGAGCTTTACTATCCATTCCGCTCCAGCTGCAGTTGCAGCTTTTCCTTTCCCCCCGTTCCATACAACATCACAATCTTCAAGCGGTTCTGCATTGCTGTACCTTGTGATATGGCCTGTAAGCTTTAGGTCATCCAATTCCAGTGGTAATCCCATATTTGACATCTGGCCTCCCTCCTTCTCTCGCTCTCTTACAATTAAGATCTGACTAGTTTAGTGACTAGCTAACCTCAATGATTGTATCTGCAGACTGCAGCCCGGCGGAGATAGCCTTCAGCGTTATGCTGCCCGCATCCGCTCCTGCTTGCAATAGCGCGAGGGCGAGGCCGTTAAATGCTCTTCTGCTGCTTGCTTTATCTGATTCATGGCTGCTTGGATTGCCATTGCCTACACCGATCAGCGCACCTGATCCTTCCATATAGAAATCTACATGAGAGTCTGCGTAAGGCACGACATTTCCGTTCTCATCCACTATGCTTACCCGGACAGCAACAACATCCAGACCATCAGCTTGTATAGCTGTTCGATTAGGCTCAAGCCGAATCGCATGTGGTTTACCTGTTGTAACTCGCTTACCCTCTGCTGCTATAACCCCGCCTATTTTACCGACTGCCTCAAGCTCACCGGGTTCATAGGCGATATCAAAGTCCATACTTCTGTGCGGCTTAACAATCCGTTCACCAAGCGAGCGGCCATTTAAAAATAGTTCAATCGAATCGCAGTTGGTATATGCCGTCACTCGAATCGTCTGTCCGATTAGCTCCGGCCAATTCCAATGCGGAAGCAAATGAACGAGCGGCTCTTCGGTCCATAATGCTTGCATGAGATAATAAACATCCTTCGGAAACCCGCAGGTATCCATCATGCCAAAATGTGAGCTAATGCAAGGCCACTCATACGGCGTAGGTTCACCTTTGTAATCAAAGCCCGTCCATACGAATATGCCAGTCAAATAAGGATGTTCCATCACATCGGACCACGATTTCTCAGGACTGCAGCCCCATGATGGAATGTTCGTACCATGAGATGAGCAGTACCCCTTGTTCGGATCATCTACGTAGATGCCTCTCGTCGTCGTATAGCTTGATGATTCGCTCCCGATTATAAGGCGGTTCGGATATTTTCTACGTCCATCTACATCTGCACCTCTGTGGCCGTAATTATAGCCCACAATGTCGACAGCGTCCGCATATCCGCCGCTGCTCCAGCCATGATTCATCGCAGCCATCGTCGGTCTGGTCGGATCGAGCTTATGTGAAAGCTCTGTCATTGATTTCAAGATGCGAGCGCCCATAACGGTTCCTTCCAGAACCTCTTCATTCTCCAAGCTCCATAAAATAACCGATGGATGGTTGCGGTCACGCAAAATCATGCTTTTTAATTCGTCCATGCCTCGTGAGCTGCTGTCGAGCTTCCGATTCTCGTCCATGACGAGCAAGCCAAGCTCATCACAAAGTTCTAGCAGCTCAGGCGACGGGGGATGATGGGCGCTTCGATATGCATTGCAGCCCATTTCCTTTAGTAGGCTCAGCTTATACGCAATCAGCGCTCTCGGCATGGCAACGCCGACGCCGGCGAAGTCCTGATGATTACAGGTGCCTTTGATCGGATAGACATTTCCATTTAGCAAAAATCCTCGTTCAGCATCAAAATGTATCGTGCGAACCCCGAAGCTGGTATGGAATTGGTCAATCAACACCCCATTTTCATACAGCTCCGTAACAGCTGCATAGAGGTAAGGGTGCTCTGGAGACCAAAGTTCAGGCTCTGTTATCGTAAGCTTCTGCTCAACCGTTATTTCATCCAAGCCGTCTACACTTGATCGAACAGCTTGCTCGGCAACCTTGCGCCCACCTGCTCGCTCTGTCATAACGGTAATCAGTTCAAAAGCTCGATTTGAAGCAGATTCGTTCAATACTTTCGTTTCTATTTTGACTGCTGCATGACTTTCGGAAACTTCTGTTGCCGTAATGAACGTCCCCCACTGAGCAACATGGAGCGAATCCGTCGATTGCAGCCATACATGGCGGTAAATGCCGCTGCCTTCATACCACCAGCCCTCATAATCAGTTGCATCTACCTTCACGAGTACGATGTTGTCTCCTTCTGAGCCATACCGAAGTACATCGGTAATATCGTAAACAAAGCTCGTATAGCCGCCAAAGCGTTCACCGATCAAATGCCCGTTTACCCATACGGTGCTCCTGCCTGTAACGCCATCGAAGCATAAGGATATTTTTCTGCCCAGCTGATCAGCTGGAATAGTAAACATTTTGCGATAAAAACCAACGCCCGTATACAAGTAGCCATGACTGCCTGCTCGCGAGCCCATTGAAGGGTCATTTATAAAAGATCCATCTGGGCACCAATCATGCGGTAAGCGAACTGCTTCCCAGCCCTCTTGAGCCTGCTGCGCCTCCTTATCTACATAGGCAATATCCAGCCATTCCCCTTCCTCCCGCTTGGCGCAATCCGTTAGGCCGCCTGTCATTCCGCCTTTAACTGCATAAGGAATGTGAATATCACCTTTATGAAAAAACCAGTTTTCATCAAAGCTTTCTCTGCTTCTTTCTATTAATGTCATCGCCTTCTCCTCCATTCAAAAGCTTCACTGCAATGGCCATGATCCTCTTTTGCGATCGATCGAAGGTTAAGTTAACACGGGATTTGACAGCAGTCTACTGTGAAAAAAACGATTAAGTGTACTTTATTTGAAAGCCCTTGCAACAAATAGGACTTCGGTTTTATAACTATATTGTACAGTTCCTACAAGGGGGTCTTAAAAAAATGATTACCAATTATTATGTAGCACCAAATGGTAACGATAACGCAATCGGAAGCTTGGATGATCCATTCCTGACGATACAGAGAGCGCAGGAAGAAGTACGTAAACAAATCAAAAACGGAATGAGTCATGACATTTCGATTTTTCTGCGAGGTGGCCTTTATGAACTAGATGCCCCGCTTCGTTTTGATAATAGAGATTCCAGCAGAGACCGCTGCCATGTTCAGTACACCAGCTATCCGGGTGAGAGAGCCACAATTGCTGGCGGCAAACAAATTACAGGTTGGACGCCATATAAAGGAAAGGTTTGGATCGCTAAGCTGGAGTGCGGCATGCACTTCCATACCCTTTATGCTGACGGACATCGAATTCATCAAGCTCGGCTTCCAGCCACTGGTTATTTTGAGACCGAGATGCCCTCTGTTCATGATGATGAACAGAATAATAAACAAGGCATTCACTATCGCAGCGAAGACTTGCCCTCTCATTATGATTTGACAGGGACTCAGCTTTTCGTCTGGCCAGGTGAGGGAGAATGGAATTGGTTCACGGAAACAAAGCCAGTCGCCTCCAATCATGCAGAGCGCCAGCAATTGCTATTCGAAAGTGACGCCACATGGCCCATTGGAGCAGGTTCGAGGTACTATATACAAGGTTCGCTCGACTTCCTCCAAGCGCCTGGTCAATTTCATCTTGATAAGGCCTCTAGCACGCTTTACTACTATGTTTCCGATGACGTGTCAGATCCAAATGAACAGACTATCATTGCGCCAACAATTAAACGTCTGCTTGAAATTAACGGGGAAAGCCCGCATGAACCCGTGCAAAATATTAGCTTTACAGGACTGACTTTTGCGTGCACCGATTTTTTTCGCGAATATCGCATGATGGATGATAATGTCGAGCAAGCCGAACACCGCGAGGGCTTAATCTATATCAACCATGCGAGGCATATCCAAGTTACCTCCTGTAAGCTGGAACAGTCCGGAAGCTGCGGCATTTATTTGGACCACTACACATATGACATAACGATAGATAGCAATGACATCCAACATTTCGGCTACATCGGCATTAGTTTGAATGGTTTTGCACCGGGAACTGGTCCATTCACAAGCCCTTTAGCCTCTTATACAAATAGTTATCACAAGATTAAGAACAATCGGATCGAGCATGGCGGCGAGCTCGTTGGACATGGCTGCGGCATCCTGCTCTACCAGAGCGGAAACAATGAGATTACGAACAATTTGATTGCCAACATGCCAAGATACGGCATTTCCTTGAAGGGTCTTCGCCATAAAACGATGCCCTCTAAACTTTACGGAATTCCCGTCACTTGGGAAAATCATTGGGATTTCCTTCACAGCAGAAGCAACTTTATTGCTTATAATGATATCTCTAAAGTGATGACAGACAGTCAAGATGGAGGTTTGATTGAAGCATGGGGTGTTGGGAGAGGCAATGTCATTCATAGCAACTATCTCCATGACAACGGCATTCATTTTTCTTTTGGGTTTGGCATTTATTTGGATGATGCAGCCGATGATTTTACAGTTACGAACAACATAATCACCTCTCTTTACAGCACTGGCGAAGGCAAGCTGTGGATGCTTATTTTCTCGAAAGGAATCGGCAATCGCATAAAAAACAATCTGCTTGTTGCTAATCCTGATGCGATCTCGGCAATCGGCTCTCAGGAAATGGCTGATGAAGAAAACAAGCATATCGAAATRTGCAGCAATATCATATACAATTCAGGATATTTATATTATTTTGTTAATTATAGCGATGAACGGTTCAGCTCCTCCGACCGTAATCTTTATTGGATGAACAATAAACCATGCATAATAGCAGGTAGTCTCCCACTCCTCGCAAGCGGAGATGATGCCCTTGGAAGACAGGAGTACAGCTGGGAGCAGTGGCGATTRCTCGCTCAAGGCAAATACGATAAACATACCATTCACGGGGAGCCACTGTTCCAGTGTGCTAAGGATGGCGATTACCGCCTGCATTCAAGCTCGCCTGCTTATCAGCTAGGGTGGAGCGATATCGAGTTCGAGAAAATCGGACCCAAATAATCAGGATCATAATAGGGAGGCTTGGATCGGATGAAAGTATTCGGATTTTACAAATCCAAAAAATATTTGCAGCGAGTCATGTTCTCCATTATGGCTACGATGGTCATTGTGCTTGTTGCATCTTCGATAACCAACACGTACATTCTTGAAAAATCGGTTAAGAACATTCAAGAACAGTCCAATTTAAAGGTACTCTCGCAAATTCAGTACAATCTTTCCTACATGAACGATATTATTACGAGGCTATCGAACTTTGTATATCGCGATCACTTTCTAATTCCGCTTATGTTCAACGATGACTTGCCAAAAATGGACCTGATTCGCGGCCATAGACAAATGTCCAATATCATGGAGAGCTCCTCCTTTCTGCACTCCATGGTCATTTATAACAAATCACAATCCAAGCTATACGGCACAAGCAGCAGCCTGCTGCTTGATGGCGGCATTACAGATCAGCGTATCAGGAGTATGCTGCTGGACCCGAAACAGCCACAGCCAACCAATCGTTTAATTCCGATGAGCCTTGAGCAAAATGATGGTCTAATCGATACTTTTGCGTTTATAGTCACCGATTCCTTGAAACCGTTTACAAAAAATAATTCAGCTATCATATTGTTTATTAAATCAGATTGGGTATTCGACAGCCTGCAAAAAATGAATGTCGCTAGTGATCGAGATCAGGGATTGATATATATTCAAACGCAAAACGGAAAGCTTTTATCCTCCGATCCGAGTGCACCATTCACTGCTTCACAAGATCAAGCGAAGGTGAATGAGCTTGTCCTTGCTCACAAAACAAATGAAAGCCATTCCGCAGGGTTCTTTATCGGCAAGCTTTCAGGGAAAAAGGAAATGGTCACCTACATGGAAGACGGTCTCGGCGCTTGGACCATCCTCTATATCCAGTCCTATGACAAGCTGATGGGCGAGGTGAACCAGACACGGAATCAATCGCTGCTTTTGTCAGCATTGTTCCTGCTGCTCGCGATCGGATTGTCGGTAGGGCTCTCTTACAAGCTGTATAATCCGATTGAAAATATGCTGAAGCGAATTCGTCCTCATCTTCAAGGTGAGAAACAAAGTGCTTCCGGCGTAAGCGATGAGCTGCTCCTGATGAGCGATAATTATATGAGGCTGTCAGAGAAGCTGAGTGAAATTAGCTCCGAGCAAATCGTGAGCAAATATTATATCCGCCGATTTTTATCGGACAGTCAGCTTTTCTCCGATCATGATATGCAGCATCTCATTGAAAAACACGATTTAAACATTTCCGTCGAAGATGAGCTGCTTGTCTGCGTGTTGAAGATCGACCACTTTGCTGCCTATGACAACAGCATCACTGGCGCTTCGAAAAAGCTGTATAATTTCGCCATTATTAATATTGCTCAAGAAATTATTCGTGAGCATTATCTTTGCGAAGCTGTCGAGATTCGAGGCGATCATGTCGTACTCATTTTATCCTGCAGCGCTAAGGGTACGACATTGTTATTTCCACAAGTGGTACGACAGCTGCGCGAGATTCAACAAATGATTGAACATTATTACCATATTTCACTATCCTGCGGAATCAGCGACATCATTTCACAGTATAGTTACCTATCAACGGCTTATACGCAGGCTCTGCGGTTTAGCCAGTATATGATTGTAAAAGGGTTCAAAGCGATTATTACGTCGGAAGACATTAAAGAAAACCTGGGAAGCAAGCAAATGTCGCTGCCCGATTCGATCGAGAAGAAGCTAACTGAAGCGCTCAAGAAAGGTCAGCTAACGAATGCCGGCAATGAGCTTGAGAAGGCATTCTCCCTCATTTCCACCTTTCAGTATGATGATATGATTCGGGCGGTATCCAATCTAGGATGGGTCATTAAAAATGCATCAAGCGAAATAAACGATAATCGGATCGTTCCTTTCTCTGTTGATCTGGATTACATTCAACAGATTTCGCAAGAGAAAGAAACGCTCGAGGAAATGTACCTCTCTTTGCTCTCGCTTTGTGCCAAAATCTGCGAAAATCAGCGCCCAGCAAATATGGAACGAAATGAAATGATGCTCGAGACGGTCAAAGAGCTGATTGAGCAGAAATTTCCTGACATTAATCTTAGCCAGCAATCCATTGCCATGAGTGTAAAGCTATCTTCCGCATACATCGGCAAGCTCTTCAAAGAGAATTATAATATGTCGATTACGGAGTATATTAATGAGGTTCGTCTAGGTCATGCCCAATCTCTCTTGGAGCAAAACAACTATACGATTGCAGAAATTATGGATAAATGCGGATACGCTAATCAAAGCTATTTCTTCCGCTTGTTTAAAGGAAAGGTCGGAAGCACGCCAAAGGAATATCGGATGAAGAAATCAATCTCATAAGTCCATGTATTCCGCTAAAAAGGTCCCTCGTTCACTGCTTTCAGTGAGCGAGGGATCTTTCTATTTCCTGTGATATCGATGAATATTCACAAAATCGAATATTTTACACTCACGAAATACAGTAATTCGCAAAACCTATTCTACCCGCCGTCGTTTCTACGTGGCATGATGGGCATCAGAACAGGAACGCTTCAGATGGAGGAGATCGCAAGTGGCCAAAACAGAGCTCGGAGCTCCTGAGCTATCGACAAGGGGCTCGAAGAACAAGGTCGGATGGCTGAGCAAGGAATGGAAGCATTTGAAAAAAAACCGGGAGCTGCTGCTGCTCGCTATGCCCGGCATATTATTTAAATTTGTAATCGCCTACATTCCTATGATTGGACTCATCCTTGCCTTTAAGTATTTCAGGTATGATCAAGGAATTTTCGGCAGCAAATGGATCGGATTCGATAACTTCGAGTTTCTATTCAAAGCCCAAGATGCTATTCGCATTATCCGCAACACGCTGCTCTACAACATTTCTTACATCGTTCTAGGAACCGTTGCCGCTCTTCTGCTCGCCCTTCTTCTTAATGAGCTTAGCGGGAAGCTTATCAAGCTCTACCAAACTACCATGTTTCTCCCTTACTTTATTTCTTTTGTGCTAGTCGGCTACATTACGAACGCTTTTCTGGATCATAAGGGAGGTTTCCTCAACACCATAATCGGTTGGTTCGGATTAGAGCCTCACAAGTGGTATTTAGAAACAACGCCATGGATCTTCATCCTGCCGCTCGTTGCTTTATGGAAAGGAATTGGTTTCTCCACTTTGGTCTATTACGCAGGAATTACCGGTATCAGCACCGATTATTACGAAGCAGCTAGGTTAGACGGCGCTTCTCGCATTCAGATGATGTGGCGAATTACTTTGCCGCTGCTTAAACCGCTTGTCATTATCCTATTCATATTGGGCCTTGGCAACATATTCCGCGGTGATTTCGGCTTGCATTATTTTGTCCCTAATAACGTCGGACCGAATTTTCCTACAACGGATATTATCGATACCTATGTATACCGCGCTTTAACTAAGCTGGGAGACATTAATTCAGCAGCTGCTGTCGGCTTCCTGCAATCCGTCGTTGGATTAATTACCGTAGTATCTGCAAATTATTTGGTGCGCAAAGCGGATAAGGATAATGCATTGTTTTAAAAATGGAGGAATCTTTTATGCCAAATACTAAAGGCTTTAACCTGATGAATGGGTTCATTAACATCTTTCTAACCATCCTGTGTCTTATGATTGCCCTTCCATTCGTTCTCGTTATCATCATTTCATTGACCTCTGAGAACAGCCTTGTACAGAATGGCTATCAATTTTTTCCCAAGGAATGGAGTATGGAAGCTTATCGTATCGTCTTTCAAAAACCCGACCCACTGCTTAAAGGATATCTGGTCACCATCCTCATTACAATTGTCGGTACGGTCTTATCCCTCCTGCTGACTGCGATGACGGCGTACCCTATTTCCCGAATGGACTTCCGTTACAACCGTCCAATTACCTTCTACATTTTCTTTACGATGCTGTTCAACGGCGGGCTTATTCCGTTCTACATCATGATGACGCAATATTTGCATCTAAAAAACTCTTTGTTGGCTTTGATTCTTCCAACGCTGCTCAGCCCTTTCAACATTATGATTATGAAAGGTTTTCTAGATAAGATCGGCAAAGAAATCATTGAATCAGCAAAGGTAGACGGCGCCAAAGAATTCCGAATCTTCTTCCGAATTATTTTACCCTTGTCGACACCTGCTCTAGCAACGCTAGGTTTGTTCATCTCTTTTGGCTACTGGAATGAATGGTTTTATGCCCTGCTGTTCATAGACAATGATAAATATATCCCGCTTCAATTGCTGCTTGTTCGCATTCTGTCTCAAATTGAGTTTTTGGCTAATTCTCCGCTCGCTCAGGTAGCCGACAAGCTGGCTTATGCCAATTTCCCGACTTTATCCGTTCGCATGGCAATGGCAATTCTTGCAGGCGGGCCGATGCTAATTATTTTTCCTTTTTTTCAGAAGTATTTCGTAAAGGGTATTACGGTAGGTTCCTTGAAAGGATAAGGAATGACTACTGTGCCATATATAAAATCATATACATGGAGGGTTTAATGTGAAAACAACAAAAGCAGCGTTACTACTCAAGTGCTTCGCTCTAATGCTTTGCTTGGCGATGATCGCAGCATGCTCGAACAATGGCAATACCCCTGCAAACCCAAGCACCAATGAGCCAAGCAAAACGGCAGAGACCACGCCGGATGCGACTGCTTCAGCAGAACCATCCCTTCCTGAGGCTAAGCTGACCTTCATTTATCCGGTATCCGCAAATCCCGGCCCGGATCAAAAGCTAGTTAATGATGAGATTAATAAATATTTAAAAGAGAAAATCAATGCGACCGTTGTGCTCAAGCCGCTGACGTTCGATGAATACGAGCCTAAGCTTAATGCCATGCTCGCAGCTGGTGAAGAATTTGACCTTGCGTGGAGCTCGAAGGGCTGGCTTGGCAATTATCAGCCTTATATTGATAGAGGTGCCTATCTAGAAATTACAGATGATATGATCAGCAAATATGCACCAGAAGCGCGCGCTAACATCCCTGATAAATTTTGGCCGGATATGCTTGCTGTTGATGGCAAGGTGTATGGTTTTCCAATCTATCAGGTAGCGGCAAAAACAAAAAGCTTAATTATCCAAAAACGCTTCATCGATAAATACAATCTTGATGTAAGCACGATTCAATCTTACAAGGATATCGAGCCTTTCCTAAAAACATTAAAAGAAAATGAACCCGGCATTATTCCTCTCGGACTTGCACAAAATTCTTGGGGCTTGTACAGCGATCGCACAAAAGTAGGTGACGGTCTTGTACTAAGCTATGCGAAAGACGATGCATCACTTGGTTATATTGGGACATTGCAAACGCTTGATGAGAAAAAAGGATACTACGATGATATGCGAAGATGGTACCAAGCAGGTTACATTAACGAAGATGCGCCAATTATACAGAACATCAATGACTTGAAGGGCAAAGGCAATGTTGCGGTCTCGCTGGAGTTTACGTCCAAACCAGGCGGTGAAGTTGGCGAGATGGCTATAAACGGCGGCAACGAAGTCGTGTATGCTCCAATCGCCGACAGCTACTTTACAGGAATTGCGGGAGCGATGCATGTCATTAATAAAAGCTCCAAAAACCCTGAACGCACATTGATGCTTATTAATTTGCTTAATACGGACTCCTACCTCTACAACTTAATTTGCAATGGTATTGAAGGCAAACACTATAATAGAGTAGATGATAAAAATATCGAACCGATTAAAGATTCAGGTTATGCGCCAAACGGCGACTGGGTATTCGGCAATCAGTTCAACGCCTTCCTTAAACCAGGTCAGGCCGCTGATACATGGGAGCGGACGATCGCGCTTAATGACAGCGCCCTTGTGCCTGCGACTAATGGCTTCGGCGTGAACGAAGAGAACATCAAAGCCGAAATAGCTAACGTAACGGCAGTTAACAACGAATATCAGGCCGCTCTCGAATCCGGTTCGGTGGACCCCGCTAAGGAGCTGCCAAAATACAAAGATAAGCTCATTGCCTCCGGTCAAGAAAAGATTCAAACGGAAATCGCAGCGCAATGGGATAAATTCAAGCAAGAAAAAGGGCTAGTAAAATAATAGCGATACAAAAAGAAGCTTTGCAGGAACTATACGCCTGCAAAGCTTCTTCATTCGTAATTAAAACCAGCTATCCTCGCCAGCGGTTTGGGCAGCCGTTTGAAGCTGCGGTGACAATAAAACTTCCTCCGTGCCGTCAACAGCGGCAGTAAGCAATTGATTATAATTGGGAATTAGAGCCTCAATCTTCTCGACGATACGAAGATTCGGATTCGTACTTGGCGATTTCGGCAAAAATAACGTACAGCAATCCTCATATGGCAAAATCGACGTTTCGAACGTCCCGATTCTCTCCGCCATCCGAATAATTTCATGCTTGTCCATCATAATTAACGGCTTAAGCTGCGGCAGATCTGTTGCTCGACCAATGACATTCATGCTCGGCAGCGTCTGGCTCGCAACCTGCCCCAAGCTCTCGCCAGTAACGATACCGTTTGCCCCATTGCGTTCTGCCAGCTGCTCTGTGATCCGAAGCATTGCCCTTCTCATTAATGTAATAATCAGATTATCGCTCTTCGCTTGTACTAGCGTAGTTTGAATTTCGGTAAACGGCACAAGATGAAGCTTTATCGGCTCCCCGCTGAAATAGGATAATCGCTTTGCAAGCTCAACTACCTTATCTTTAGCCTGCTCGCTGGTGAATGGGTAGCTATGGAAATGCACAGCCTCCACTTCAAGACCTTTGCGCAGCGCTAGCCATCCCGCTACAGGACTATCTATGCCCCCGGAGAGCAATAACATAGCTTTGCCATTTGATGCAAACGGAAATCCGCCAGCGCCAGGGATGACATCGTAGAAGATGTAAGTAGCTTCCGCTTGAATATCCACCCGCAGCTCAATTTCCGGCTTGCTGACGTTAACTTTAAGTCCCGGCATTGCACGTAGAACATGCCCGCCAACCAAATGATTCATTTCCTGCGAATTATGTGGAAACTCTTTCCAAGCACGTTTCGCGCTCACCTTGAACGTTTTGGGCTGCTCTGRCAAAGCTTGCATAAGAGCAAGCGCAGCTGCTCTTATTTTCTCAAGATCAGCCTCTGTGCTGACAACTGGACTTAAAGAAACGATGCCGAACAAATCCTTCAAGCGATCTGCTATCGGCTCATAGGGATGTCCATTCAGCTTGACATAAAGACGTCCAAACGATTTGAAATAAGTAATATTATCATAAGAAATTAATGCCTGCTTTACTTGATCAAGCATTCGTTTCTCGAATTTGTTCCGATTTCTTCCTTTTACCATTAAATCTCCATAACGGAGCACGATCTGATCATAAAGCAAAATTAAGTCAATCTCCTCTCAAGCGGCTTAAGTTGTGCGACAACATGACGCAGTGCAGCTCCTAAGGCTGCAATATCCTGCTCTTCATGCTCGTCTCCTAGACTAATCCGAATGCCGCTGCTCGCTTGCTCATGACTTGCACCGATGGCAAGAAGCACGCGGCTCGGCTTGTCATCCTTAGAAGAACATGCCGATTTCGTTGAAGCCATTATACCACGTTGCTCTAACATATGGATGACAACCTCTGGCTTCATGCCCGGATAGGAGAAATGTATAATATGAGAAGCAGACGGTTCTGCCCCGTTCAGCTTAAGCTCTGGAATTTGCTCAATATGCGTTAATAGCTGCTGTTTGAGCACTTTCAATCGCTTTTCTCTTTGCTCCATCGAAGCAAGCGACATGCGCAGCGCCTTCGCTGACGCAACGATAGCAGGTACGTTTTGTGTTCCAGCGCGATGCCCATACTCCTGGGAGCCGCCACTAAACAAAGGGGACAGCGTTATGCTATCACGCACGTACAAATAACCTACGCCTTTGGGACCACGAAGCTTATGCGCCGAACCGCTAAGCAAATCAATGCCCCACTTTTCCAAATGAATCGGCAGCTTCCCAATACTCTGAACGGCATCGACATGCAAAATGACCTTCGGATATCGTTTAAGCAACTTTGCAATGTTCTCGATTGGCTGAATGGAACCGATCTCGTTGTTAATATGCATCACGCTAACGAGAATCGTTTCCTCAGTTATTGCCGCTTCCAATTGCTCAAGCTCTACATGACCCGACCTGCCTACTTGCAAATAGGTGACATTGAAGCCTTCTTGCTCCAGCTGCGCAAAAGATTCGTATACGGAGGCATGCTCAATTTGTGTCGTTATCAAATGTTTGCCTCGTCCAGCATACTGACGAGCAGCACCCTTTATCGCTATATTATTTGACTCTGTACCGCCGGATGTAAATAYCCATTTCCCCCTAGAGGTTTGCATCTGCTCAGCTAGAACAGCACGCGAGCGTTCAATTAATTTGTCAGCGTCAGTACCTGCACGATGCAGCGATGAAGGGTTCGCATACTGCGACTTCATCACTTCCATCATGGTCTGCACCACTTCTTCATACGGCGGTGATGAAGCACAATGATCAAAATATAACATTTTCGATTTATCTCCTTTTCAAAAAGAAAAAGATCATCGATTGCTCCCGCCTGCATGACGGATCGCTAAATCGTGATCTTATTGCTGTCGTTCTACTTGGCCTGAAGCACCTTGGCAACATAGCGCTGCGTCTCTTCCGGCAACGCTTCAAGATTTTCTATTAGCTGCTCGTTCGTTTTTATTCCTGCACGGTCCACTCGGCCCGGTCCTGCATTGTATGCAGCTAGCGCAACCTGCTCATGTCCATTATACTTGTTTAGCAGCATCGATAAATATTTAGTTCCGCCATCAATGTTTTGCGCGGGATCAAAGGAGTTGCTTACGCCTAGACCTCTTGCTGTTCCGTCCATTAGCTGCATAAGGCCCTTAGCGCCTGAACCTGATTGTGCATCTGCTTGAAAGCCGGATTCAGTTTTAATTACCGCTTGAATTAATGAAGAATCTACGCCATATTTGGCTGATGCTTGTTGAATAAGCTCGTCATAAGCAGAAGGAGAGCTGTTAGACGCGCCTTGACTGCTGAACGACAYGTTAGGCATGCCGCTAAGTGAACTCAGTTGCGCGAGCGCATCTGCTGGCATGACTTGCGCCAATGCATTATTTTCAGAAGAAGTATCGGTCATATATTGGGATAAAAGAGTATCAAATAAGGATGCCGAGCCATCGCCTGTTGTCGCTTGCAACGGATTAGTAGCCGCTTGTAAATTTACATTTGGTGAAAGCTGAAGCTGCAATAATGTTTTGATTATCCGAGGGTCAATACTCATCATATCCTCCTAGCTGAATCATTATGTAAGTTTGTTAAGTGTACCTTAAGTATATCGGTTTTAATTGTACATGTTTTTAGAGCAAACAGCCAGTTTTCCCTCATGAATCCTTTCAATGAGCGGCATTACCTGTTTTATCGTTTGACACTCCAAATATTTCACATGCCCATCCTCTGCAAGAGGCAGCTGTTTTCTGGGATTCAGCCAAATAGGCGTCCATACGGCATAAAAAAAGATCGCCCCTATAAATAGGAACGATCTTTGGATCAAAGCAAATATATAAAATAGTGCTTATTTAAATACTTTCACACGCTCATCGATCGGTTGATACGTTTTTTCGCCTGGAGCTGCTGTTGGTTTGCCAAATGGCATTTGAGCAACCAGCTGCCAAGAATCCGGCAATGACCATGTTGTTTTTACTTCTTCATCAATAAGTGGATTGTAGTGCTGAAGCGAAGCGCCGAAACCTTCATTCTCAAGCGCCGTCCAGATTACAAATTGATGCATGCCTGAAGTATGCTGCGACCAGATCGGGAAGTTGTGAGCATATGCTGGGAAGTTGGCCATCAAGCCGTCAACGACTTGTTTATCTTCAAAAAACAATACGGTACCGTATCCGCTTTTGAAAGCGCCCATTTTTTGCTCAGTTGCCTCGAATTGATCTGCTGAAATCATATTGCGAAGCGTATTCGTCGTAATATCCCACAATTTATCATGATTTTCACCAAGCAATACAACTACACGAGTGCTTTGTGAATTAAATGATGATGGAGTATGCTTGACCGCTTCATGTACCAATTCTACAATTTTGTCATCGGAGATAACGGCCTCCTTGCTAATGCCGTAGATCGAGCGTCTTTTACTTACTGCTTCCAAAAAAGCTTGTGATGTCATTTTTTCTCCTGCCTCTCACATGTTGTGTGTCTTCCATCTGTGAACTAAGTATCCGCCTTAAAAGGCAGTTACAAATCCAAATAAATTTAATTACTTTACGTAAGTAACTTTATTGTATTGGAGTGCACTTGTCAAGACCAACAGGTTCATTATTCCCCCTGCGTTCTTAATTATGATTCAGTGACAGCCTCTTCACCTTTGCCATTAATTTCTCCATTCTTAACACGCCATTTGCTATTTATCCACGTAATAAAAAACGAAATCGCTCCTAGTATTAACAATACACCCACCTTGTAAAGTGCCTCTTGCCCGCTTAAATCCATAAACATCGCTTTAATTGCAACGATAACAAGTACCGCTGAACCGAATGCACGAAACAGCAGCTCGCGATAATAAGCCCCCCACAAAATTAGCAGCAATGCATAGCAGCCCCAAGAAACAGACAAAGCCAAACCTAAATAACTTGAAGCGGAATCATACATATATTCTGTGAAAATATTTTCAATTTGCCTTGTCAGCAATCCGCCGACGATCAGATGGGATAACAGCGCATACACACGAGCAAGCATCCGATTCGCTTGATCAGTGAGCTGAGGAATGACAAGCCTTCTAGAAAAGAAGAAACCCAGTGCAGCTAGCACCATCCATGCAACGGCCCCCCAATTCAGAAACGGGATGTACATCCCAAACCATTCGCCGCGAGGAGTGTCCCAAGTGACTACATACCAATAACATCCGACTACAAACCAGATAGCGAGCGAGCCGATGCTCAGCAGGATCCAGCGCTTAACATAGCCGATTGTTGCTGCTATCGCAGCTATGCAGCCCCATAGCAGCACCGTAATTAAAGGCTTTGACTCATATCCGCCGCCAATGCTGCTTACCGACACGAGAATCAACAGCAAACCGCCAAGGAAATACACGCCTGAGGATTTAACATATAAATAACGAAACCACCGATTAAATAAACGATTCCGATAAAAGAGAGTATGTACCCATAAGCCACTTCACCGTTCAAAATGAATAGTGCCCAAAATCCAAATAGAATGCCATTTATCGCGTTCATATACAAATCGATTCCCTCAAAGGATAACTTATTGCTCCATGAAGAGACCATTAGTCCGATTGTATAAAAGAGAAAAGCTGCGAGCGCATATCGAAACGGCATACTCCAAAAACCTTCAGTCGATGGATTATAATGAATGAAATATACGATATACATCAGCCATGATCCGATAAAGCTGATGAACCGCAGCTCATGCCAATTGCGCGAGATGCTAAGAAATAGGAATGCAACATTTAATACAAGAAGATAAAGGAATAAAGCAAATACTTGATCTGTTTCCGGCCGCATAAGCAGCGGAGATAATAAACCACCCAGCATCGCTATATTCATTAGCAGCCGAGACATAAACTTATACGCATAAACGGATATTCCAATGGTTACTGCACTCATTCCAAGCAAGACGGTCATTGGTTCCCACAGCCGGTAATAAATTCCCGCAAAAGAAAACGTGGCATACAAAATGCATGCCGCCATGCCAATCAAGATTTCACCAATCGGATTGCGCGGCAGCCGGCTTGCGAGCTTCAAACCGGCTGCGCCTACACCCGCTCCGCTTATCATACCAAAGCCAATTTTCATCGACTCCGTAATCCAGCCTTGATCTATCGAATATTTGAACAACGTAATAAAAGCAGCCATAACGAACAATACCCCAAGCAGTGAAGTCCAGTGTCTATTCACCATTTCCTGCATCTCTTTCACTTTCCCACCTTCTCTCTGTTAATAATAAAATCTTATATGATGTTACTGAGCAGAACTGCTTGGTTTAACGAATATTAAGCGATCGAGCAGCCTTACAGCGGCATATAGCAGCAAAAATATAACAAATGCAATAAGCTCCAGCTGCAGTAAATACCATGGCCATGGCCCCAGCATATCAAGCAACGAGGCTGTTCCCGGTTTTTCAGCTAAAAACATAAAGTTTGTTTTACCCGATGCCACGTTCGTAATCGCAGCCGGAATAGCGAATACATGCAGCCAAAGTTGAGCCTTCACTACGGAAAAGAAAGTCGGTCGATAGCGTTCTACTACGACGATAAATAGCGCTGCGCTAACGATACCTATATGTGCGATGAAAAATTGAAAATAACGAAAATGCGGAAACGCTTCATCTAAATTAGGAGTTAACAGCGCCTGCAGCGCCCCCATGCTTCCAAGAAAAAATAATGCATCATACAGACTTTTTGGATTCCAAAGCAATACGACCGCGCTAACCAAAAGCATTAAGCTGCAAAGCTGAAATGGCAGAGAGCCTACTCCCCAATTATCATTGAGAATATAAGATAGCTGAAGCGAGACCTCGCAGCATATTAGCAAAATAGCCAGCCCTACTCGTACCATCTTGTTTATTCTCGGCACTCTCATTCGCTTCCGGAAAACGATAATACAGATAATGGCTGCAACGAGAATCGCCAATGCCCCAAAATGAGCAGCCGAGAACATTTCAAAATCCATCGGTATGCCTCCAATCTGTTGATGTAAGCGTTCTTCTACTATCTATTTTGTAAAAAATGACATAAAAAAAATAGTACCAACTTTACATGGTACTATCCTCGTCCTTTTTCTTATGAAATAAGCCCATCTCTTTGGCTTTATTTGCTGCTTCGCGCGACCCGCTCAAATTCAGCTTTTTTAATATATGATTAACATGGTTTTTGACTGTACGAATCGATACAACCAACTTGTCGGCAATCTGCGGCTGGGTATATCCTTGATCAATTAAATCAAGCAGCTGAAGCTCAGACGGTGTAATCAGATCACCGAGCTTCTTCGCCTCGAACTCGCGCTCCATCTGCTTCAGTCGGCGGAATTCCTCGCGCATCCGTTCTGCTACAGCCGCATTAATGGGGGATTGACTCCGGTATGCCGAGCGTACAGCTTC
>NZ_JBFTSN010000083.1:0-20497 GCF_056400045.1 Paenibacillus sp. 01L418 | reverse complement strand
GTGGCGCAGGCGGCGGAGCTGGTGACGGTGCAGGCGGCGGAGCTGGTGGCGGYGCAGGCGGCGGAGCTGGTGGCGGCGCAGGTGGCGGAGCTGGTGGTGGCGCAGGCGGCGGAGCTGGTGGCGGTGCAGGCGGCGGAGCTGGCAGAGGTTATGGTGAGAACCAAGGCAAAGGCGGCGGATTTGGCGGAGGCCAAGGAGAAAACCGTGGCAAAGGCGGCGGCATTGGCGGAGGCCAAGGAGAAAACCGTGGCAAAGGCGGCGGGTTTGGCGGAGGCCAAGGAGAAAACCGTGGCAAAGGCGGCGGGTTTGGCGGAGGCCAAGGAGAAAACCGTGGCAAAAGCGGCGGCATTGGCGGAGGCCAAGGAGAAAACCGTGGCAAAGGCGGCGGTATTGGCGGAGGTCAAGGCAATAACCAAGGTATCGGTGGAGGCAACTCTAATAATCAAAGCAACAAAGCTCCATCCGAGAATCAAGGCAAAGGCGGCGCTCAAACGGAAAACCAAGGGCCGAATGGAAGCCATTAAGCAATTCGCTTCCTTGCTATAGATGAAAGGACTTCTCTTAAGTGGAGGTCACAGATTAACAGCGATTAATGTTGTGAAGTGAATTTAAAATCAAAAAGGCGGCTTTCATTCCGTAGTGAATGTAAAGTCGCCTTTTTATATTTTCGGATGTTGCTATGAGATCCATTCTATTTCCTTATGCGATTTGCGTAATAACAAGATGAGCTGAAACAGATCTTGTTCCTCCAGCGAGCGGTGTGATCGTAAGTGCCGTGGAATTGCCCGCAGGGTTTCGCACGGTGAGTATTGAATTAATGACAGTCGTTTGTACAAGAGCCATTCCTACAATTTGAGAAGTACCTGTTGCTCGGGCAACCACTGTATAAGCTAGATCGGCGCCATTAACAGTTAAAATGAGCTGCCCCGGTTCGGTCACACTTACTTGAAACAAAATCTGATACGTTCCAATTACAGCTAAGTTAAACGTAGTAGCACCAGTACGGGTAATGTTAGTTCCGCTAGTAGGTCCATTTTGCGGGAAACTTACATCTGCACCGACAGCAACTGTTGCTGCATTATCAGGCGGCATCAATGCAAAAAAATCGGCGAAGCTTAATACTCCTCCGGCTCCACCAGTTGCGCCTGTAGCTCCAGTTGCCCCATTAGTACCAGTCGCACCAGTTGCGCCAGCAGCTCCAGGTGCCCCATTAGTACCAGTCGTACCAGTTGCGCCAGCAGCTCCAGGTGCCCCATTAGTACCAGTCGCACCAGTTGCGCCTGTAATACCAGTTGCGCCATTAGTGCCAGTCGCACCAGTTGCTCCTACTGAACCAGGAATACCTTGGGGTCCTTGAGGTCCTGTTGGTCCTGCCGGAGCAGTTACATTCACTTGAGGAGGAGGACATGTTACCTTCACAATCTTTTTAACAACTCTATTACAGCGTTTTTTTCTTCTTCTGGATTTGCATACTACTACACGTATGTTTTTGCAGCGCTTTTTTCTATTCAAGCAGCTCACTAAAGACACCTCCCTAGATCATTTAGTTTACGTTTATACCATTTTTAAAGGTTGGACTAATAACCATTTTTAACTAGACTAAAAACTATTTTAAGAAAAAAGGGCTAATGATAGTGTTATTTCGCCGCCCAAAAGTTGGGTCTATTAGACTTTTTATGGAATATAGGATATGATTCTATCGAATAATCGATAGAGTGATAGCTATGCTCATAAAGGAGAGGATGTAGTGAGGTTCAAAGGGAAAACAACCGTTATTATTGGAATCCTGCTGATGTTTATGCTGGGAAACGCCATGCAGGCGTTTGCGTATGATGCGCAATTAAAGCCTTATCGAGATGTAACTGTGAAGGATTGGGCAGCCGAATCTATTTATCGTTTAGTCGCACTTGGAGTTGTTTCTGGATATGAGGATGGAACCTTTCGTCCAAGCGCCGAACTTACGAGAGAAGCATTCGTAAAGTTGCTAGTACAATCCGTTAAACCGGTGATAGATAAAGAGAAGTCTGCTGGACTCTCTGACGTAGCCAAGGATCGTTGGTCTTATGCCTCTATTAAACCCGCATATGACGCTGGTTGGTTGGATTTGCTCATCGTAAATGGGAAATTTAATCCGAGCCAAAATATTAAGCGTGAGGAAGTAGCAGCTTTAACGGCTTTTGCACTGCTCCAAGGAAAAACGGCAGAAGAGAAGCAGCAATGGTTAGATACAGGCTGGCAAGAAGCTAGCGAGAAAGCGGCATTTGCCGATATGAATCAAGTGGATAAAAACCTTGCACCATACGTGCTGCGTACATACGCGGATTCCATTATGCAAGGAGATAATAAAGGCTTGTTTCTTCCAAAAAAGTCGTTATCACGACGCGAAGCAGCCGCTATTGTTGATCGGATGATCGACTTCCAAAGCGAAAGCCACCAGCTAGAGGTATCAGCTTTTTTTGCAGCAGGTGGACCTTACAAGAAACTGGATAGATTCGCTGCCGCAGATGAGGTTATCTTTGACTGGGCTAAGCTTGACTATCAGGGAGCGGGCAAAGCATCCGTTCTTATGTCTCCGCCAAGCGATTGGAAGCAGACTCTAACAGCGGCAGAAACGAGTGGTTCTACGAAGACGCTAATGATCTTTGGAAATACAACGCTTCAGAAACTTGGTGATTTTATAATCGATGCTGAAGCTCGCAAAGCATTTGCTAGTTCTGTAGCCGAGGCAGCCGCTAATCCATTATATGGTTTTGAGCGAGTGGCGATTGATTTTGAAGGCATGGTACCTGCTGAGTATAAGCAGCCTTTCGTTGAACTGATTCGCGCAATTAAGGCTCAACTAAGCAGTGAAATATCACTTACGGTAGTTGTACCGCCTTCTTATTATTATGCAGGTTATGATTACAAACAAATTGGCGAACTGGCTGATGAAGTTATATTGATGGCCTATGAATTTACGCATGAGGAAAGTGGGTTGCCGTCTGCGCCGCTTACGCTTGTTGGTGATTCCGTACGAAATATACTCTCGTATATTCCAGCAGATAAACTGAAGCTAGGCATTTCTAAGCAGGCTAACCAATGGACAACAAAGGCAGACGGTACTGTAGAGTTTTTCCGTTCGCCAGCCATCGCGGCTGTAGAAAGTCGCTTAACAGCTGCAGATACGAAATCCGTCATGCAACTGCCGTACTTTTTGAATCAAATTACGTTTAAGGATGATAGAGGCTCGCATCTGCTTTGGTATGAGAACACGCAGAGCATCGAGGCCAAACTACGTTTAGCGAAAGCATTTGGCTTGCGCGGTGTTGCGGTATGGCAAATCAATCAATTAACGGATGCCGATTGGACAATGATCTCTTCTTATCATCATTAAGCAGCAAAAAAATAGGACAAAGCAGGCTGCTACAGCTGCTTGTCCTATTTTTTGTTGCCATTAGAAGGCAGACCCTTAGAATTATACCCTTATACCTTAGTTTCTTACATCGTCACATTATGAATGCGCTTTTATAATTGAATTATCGCCTTGAAGCGATCGCTTCTCCGAATAGGCTGTTCGATAATCGGTTGGGGTTAGATTTGTTTCTTTACGGAAAAATTTCGTGAAATGATTCGTTTCTTTAAAACCAGATTGATCGGCAACCTCCTTAATACTGCGAGAAGTTGTCGTTAAGAGCTGTTTGGCGCGATCTATTCGTTTGCGGCTGACGTATTTAAGCGGAGGCATTCCGAAATGTTTTTTGAAATAGGAACTGAAATAGTTGGGATGAAGATGAACAGATTCGGCCATTTGATCGACGCTGATGCTCGTATGAAGACGACTGTCTACATATTGCTGTATGACGTTCAAACGGTTCATCTCCTCGGTTCGGTGCTGCAGTACGCGAATCGGAACGGATTCGAGAAAACAGCTTATGATTTCTAGCAATACAGCTTTTTCGCGGAGCCTAGCAACGATTGAATCTTGTTTATGCCATTCGATGAGATCATGGAACAAGCGCGTCATGCTGCTCGTATTTTTAATATTGATGCAGAGAGGAACTCCAATCCACTGAAAAAGATCAAGTGGACCTGCCATGATATTGAAATGGCACCAATACTTTAAGTATGGGCGATGATTTAAAGAGGAGAACGATATCTTTGTATGCGCAGGAGTGAGAAACAGCTGGCCGGGTTTAGGATAATAGTCGTCGTTGCCGATGCGAATCCAGCCTTCCCCCTCGCAAATAAAATAAAGCTTATTGTATTCAGGAACAGAGTCGGTTTCTCCCCAATTTAGAGAGACTTGCGTTTTATGCGCCATAAGCAATTTTAGCTGCAGCGACTGCAGCAGCTCAGATAACGCATGTTGTTCACTTGTTCTATCCACCTGCGGCACCGCCATCCAATGTTTTTTGTAGAATTATTAATATAGTAATGGATTGTTCTCTTAAATAAAAGATGAATGAATGAAAAGGGGATTGGAAGATGACGCTGGTTGAAGAAACGCGCTTATGGTATAAGGAGCCTGCCTCCAATTGGGAGGAAGCGCTGCCTGTTGGCAATGGGAAGCTCGGAGGCATGGTATTTGGTGGCATAAGCCGTGAGCGGATTGCTCTGAACGAAGACAGCGTATGGTATGGCGGACCGCGTGATCGCAACAATCCAGATGCACTGCCGCATTTGCCGAAAATTCGTGAGCTGCTGCGAGAGGGAAGACTGCATGAAGCGCATGATTTATCTGCGATGGCTTTATCGGGCGTTCCCGAGACGCAGAGGCACTATATGCCGCTTGGAGATTTAGAGCTAAACTTAAGATATGATTCGAAAGAAGAAGTACGAGAATATGTCCGAGCTCTCGATATCACCAACGGTATTGCAAGTGTAACTTTTACTAAAGGAGATGTGCGTTTTGATCGTGAGACATTTGCTAGTTTCCCAGATGAAGCGCTAGTTACAAGATTCTCAGCAGACAAACCGGGTAGCATCAGCTTTAAAGCTCGATTACTGCGCGGCAGCAATCGCTACTATGACGAGCTGGTGAAAGCAGACGAGAATACGATTGTGATGCGTGGCATGTGCGGCGGTTCAGGCGGATCTGATTTCCGAACTTCTTTGCGCGCGGTTGCGGATGGCGGTTCAGTATCAATTATTGGCGAGCATCTCATCGTGGAAGGCGCCAATAGCGTAACGCTTCTATTAACCGCAGCAACTTCTTTCCGTCATGCTGACCCGGAGTCATACGCTGTCCATGCAGGAGTCCGTGCTGGCTTAATAAGCTATGATGAGTTGAAATCGCGCCATATTCAAGATTTCACTTCATTGTCAAAGCGGGTACAGCTTCGCTTAACGGATGCTGCTCATTCGAATGCTGCCGATGTACCTACAAATGAGCGCTTAAAGCTAGTTCAAGAAGGCAGCGCCGATGCAGGATTAATGGCCTTATATTATCAGTTTGGCCGCTATTTGCTCATTTCAAGCAGTCGTCCGGGCTCGCTTCCTGCCAATTTGCAAGGCATCTGGAATGAGAAGATGCTGCCGCCATGGGACAGCAAATATACGATTAATATTAATACGCAAATGAATTATTGGCCGGCAGAAGCGGGCAATCTAGCAGAATGCCATGAGCCATTATTTGATCTCATCGAGCGGATGCGTGAACCTGGCAGAATAACCGCAAGAGCAATGTACGATTGTGGAGGTTTTGTCGCTCATCATAATACCGATATTTGGGGCGATACCGCTCCACAGGACATTTATTTGCCAGCCTCGTATTGGACGCTTGGTGCGGCTTGGCTTTGCCTACATATGTGGGAGCATTATGAGTATGGCCTTAATGATGCTTTTCTTGAGCAAATATATCCAACCTTGAAGGAGTCGGCACAATTTTTTGTGGATTTCTTGACGGAAACAGAGGATGGCCTGCTCGTATTGAATCCTTCCGTATCTCCTGAGAATACCTATTTATTGCCAAATGGACAATCCGGTACGTTATGCATTGGTGCATCGATGGATAGTCAAATTTTATATGAATTGTTTACGGCTTGCGCAGAAGCGGCAAAGAAGCTTGACATCGACTCATCGGAGCAGGAACTTTGGCACAATATGAGAGCCCGTTTGCCGGAGCCCGCAATTGGCAAGCACGGGCAAATTCAAGAATGGATGGAGGATTACGAGGAAGCGGAGCCGGGACATCGTCATATCTCGCATTTGTTCGCACTGCATCCAGGCAAGCGCTTTACGGTTAGAGGGACACCTGAATGGGCAGTTGCTGCAAGAGTCACGTTAGATCGAAGGCTTGAAAGCGGCGGCGGCCATACAGGCTGGAGCAGAGCTTGGATTATTAATTTCTGGGCAAGGCTTGAGGATGGGGAGAAGGCGTATGCGAATGTGCAAGATCTGCTAGGTCATTCCACGCTGCCAAATCTGTTTGATAATCATCCTCCGTTCCAAATCGATGGCAACTTCGGAGGCGCTGCAGGCATAACGGAAATGCTGCTTCAATGCCATGCGGGCAGCCTGCATGTGTTGCCTGCTTTGCCGGAAGCATGGCCTCATGGAGAAGTGACAGGTCTCCGTGCAAGAGGCGGCTTCGAGGTGGACATCCGCTGGTCAAATGGCTTGCTTGTTGAGGCTCGCATACGTGCTACCGCAGCTAATAGCTGTGTCGTGCAAAGCAGCATTCCGCTCATCGTAAGGAAAGATGGCCATGAGGTGAAAGACGTATTCAGCAAGGATGGGCTTGTATCATGGACGGTGAGCGCCGGAAGCGAATACGTGCTTTCTCCGAAGTAGAGGGTTAGCCCAAAGAAACCAGCTGTACCTGATAATCGGGTGCAGCTGGTTTCTTTGGTTTGCCGGCTTTTCTCGGCTGGAGACATTCAATTCTTGAGGGCTTTGCCAATGCGACGGACGCCCTCATAAATTTGCTGATCATCCAAATGCCCGTATCCAAGCAGCATCCGGTTATTCGGCAGCAAGGCCGCAAATACAGACGCTGCTTCCAGCCGGTTCATTAAATCCTCCGGCAGCTGCGCTTCAAACTGAGCGACCAGATGCAAACCAGCCGCTCGTCCACATATCTGGTAAGGCAGGGTAATTTGCTCATGTAAAGCATCAAGCAGGAGCTGGCGTCTCTTTTTGTACAACTTTTTCATTTTTAAAATATGAGCATTAAGCGATCCGCTGTTCATGAAACGAATCAAAGCAAGCTGCTCAATCATAGGCGTTTGATAGTCAGACAGCCGCTTAAGCTGACGGCAGGGCTCCACTAGCGGTTCAGGGACTATCATATAGCCGATTCGCAGCGAAGGGAACATGACTTTGCTGAAGGTTCCAATATAGACAACCTGTTTAGGACATAAGCTTTGGAGTGAATGGATAGGAGCGCCGTCATACCGGAATTCGCTGTCATAATCATCTTCGAGGATATAGCTGCCGCTTTGGCGGGCGTATTCAACTAATTCAATCCGCCTTTGTATCGGTAAAATGCCGCCAAGCGGGAATTGATGAGAGGGTGTGACATAGATGCATTTTGGCCGAAGGTTTACGGGAAGCTTGTGGGTTAAAAGGCCGGAATCGTCAACGGGAACGCCATGTAGCTCGGCTCCTGTAGAAGTTAATATCGTCTTTAAATCTACATTGGACGGATCTTCGACTAAAACATCTTCCCCGTCTCTCAGCAGCAGCTTAACGATCAGCTGAAGCGCCTGTACCGCACCGTTTGTAATTATAATTTGTTCGGGATTGCTGACAACTCCTCTTGAAATCCACAGCTGTTTGGATAGCAGACGACGCAATTCTAAATCACCGGACGGATCGCCATAACCTAATTCAGCAATAGAGGAATCCATGCATACACTTTGCAAAATAGAGCCCCATTTTTTCATCGGAAAAAGATTCAGTGCGGRCAGGCCCGTACGAAACGAGATGAAATCGAGCTCTGATGTGTTCGTCGATTCTGCTAATGAAGCGGGTAATGGTAACGGTGACGCCTTCGTAAAGCCAAGCAAGCAGGCTCCTTGAGCTACATAAGTTCCTGCACCAGAGCGGCCTGTTATGTATCCTTCAGCTAATAAAAGCTCATAGGCTTCCAAAATCACGTTGCGCGAGACATGAAGCTGCGAGGCAAGCTCTCTAGTAGATGGAAGCTTGTAGCCAGCAGGCAGCTCACCCGAGAGAATAGCAGCTTGGAGTGAGTTGAAAATCTGGCGAAACATAGGCAAATTCGCTTGTCTATCAATGGACAGCCACAAAATATCCAAACTCCTTTTGAAGTGGTACTATGAAAATGCCTGTTTAATGGCACTACAACCAGTTAACGACCCTTTGCTACAGTATACATGAAACAAAAGTAGAGGGGTTGCTGAATGTGAATCATTCTCGTATTATTGCGTATTTTGAGCTGACCATTGCCGCTATTCTCATCGGAAGCTCCATAGTAGCCGGCAAAATAACGACGATGCAGATGCCGGTTTTTTTGTCACAGGCGATTAGCCTAGTCATTGCTTTATTGTTGTTAATTCCGATTTTGATGCTAAGCGGCAAATCCTCGCTCCGAGTCGGGAGAAAGGATTTTTTATTTTTACTGCTGCAAGCGTTTCTCGGGATGTTTTTATTCCGCGTATTCATGCTGTATGGCCTGCGGACCGCGCTCGCAACGGAAGCGGGTATTGTGACGAGCTTAACGCCGGCGGTCGTTGCTTTCCTTTCGTATATGATTTTAAAAGAAAAATTAACGAATCCGATTAAAATAGGCATCATTTGCTCCATACTGGGTGTTGTTAGCATTCAGGTGCCAGGATGGCTGATTCCTTCCTCTGCACCTCCGTCACAAGCTTCGTATATTGGACTTTTACTCATTTTAGGCGCAGTTGTTGGGGAATCGATGCTTACGATCCTGCGCAAAATGACCGCAAGCAATGTCTCTTCACTGCTTGGGACAACCTATGTCACCTTGTTTTCATTCATCATGTTTTTGCCAATAGCGCTTGTTGAGGCTAAACAATACGATTTCAGCAGTCTAACTGTTGGCGATATCGGCATGTTGTTTTATTACGGTATTTTCGTTACCGCCTTGGCTTATATATTATGGTTTCGCGGTGTTTCCAAAGTGAGTGCGGGAACAGCCGCTGTCTACACAAGCTGCATTCCGCTTAGCACTGTGCTTCTATCCTACGGCATTTTAAACGAACCTTTCTCGTGGTCTCATCTCGTAGGGGGAGCGTTTGTTTGCTTAGGCATTTGGCAAGTTTCTAAGAGCGATTCATTAGTGCCGCGGAAGCCCAAAAAAAGCCCTAAAAGCAGCAGGGCTTAATCCTTATAAAGATCAATTCTCAGATTATAGAAACTCCATTGTTTCACACCCCATACATATGGGATAATTAATGTGGAACGATCATCAGGAATGGAGCTTGTGTATGAACAAATTCAGTATTAAGAAAAAAGCGGATTTAGCGCTTCTTTTCTCAGCGATCGGAATATTGGCGGCTTTTCCCTTTCATGAAACATTTATTGGAGGCCTGTTATTTTCCTTATTTAGCGCTGCAACGATCGGCGGACTGGCGGATTCCTTTGCGGTTAGCGCATTGTTTGGAAATCCTTTGCAAATAAAGTGGCCGGTCTGGATGGGAACCAACATCATTTCTCGGAATCGTGAGCGCTTGATTGGCGAGCTTGTCCAAATGGTTCAAAATGAATTGTTAACCATCCCGAATATTAGGGAGAGGCTTGACGAATACAATATTGCAGACGTTTTAGTCACATATTTGAAGCAGCACGGCGGCGAACAGGGTGTGAATGACATTTTGCAGCAGCTGGCGGATGATGTAATTACGACCATTGATTTGCAGGAACTGGCCAAAACCGTTCAAACCTTCCTTCTCGAGCATGCCGATTCGATTCCTGTCGCAGACATTGCTGCCGATGCTGGCGATTGGACTATCAAAAATGGTTACGATGATCGGATTATCGAGTTTATCATTCCGGAGCTTATCAAAATTGTGAAATCGGCACCATTTGGCGCTGTTGTAGGCCAAATCGTCGATTCAGCCATCCGTTCCTACGAAGGCGATAAGTTTAGAAGGAAGCTGATTGATTTCTCCGCAGGGCTGGAAGCGGCAAATATTAGCGGACGATTGCAGGAGTGGCTGGTATCTTTTCTACAGAAATTTCATGCTGAAGACCACCCACAGCGCAAGGAAATCAAAGCTTTTATTGCGCAATTTGTTGCAAGACTGCGTACGGATGAACAATTGCGCAGCCGAATAGAAGCGGGGAAAACAACGCTTCTGGCATCTGTTAAGGATGAGCTTAAGCTCGATGCGTTCATCCAGCGGGGACTGGAGTCCATTCGACTCGCTGCGGCTTCCAATGCGGAAGGCGAGCAGGTGCGCTATCCTTGGATCAAGGATAAAGTGGAAGAAGGAATAGCTTATGTAGTGGGAAATACAGAGCTGCTTACTCGACTGGATCAATACGTGAAGACGACGCTGCTGAAATGGGTGGAGCAAAAGCATTCTTTTATCGGCAAAATGGTAACTGACAAGCTGAACAGCTTCTCAGAAGAAGAGCTTATTGAGCTGGTTAAAGAGAAAGCGGGACGCGACTTGCAGTACATTCGGATTAACGGAATCGGTATTGGAGCGCTTATCGGCGTAGTCCTGCATCTAGCGACGTTTTGGATTGGAGGGCGAGCATAAATGGCTATGAGAAAAAAAGCAAACCGCAGCTTAATATTGCTTGCCGCCTTGTTCGTCATTGCGGCTTGCTGTTTATATGTCTTCCCAGACCAGTGGTGGGCACGGATGCTGCTCTACACGACCGAAGCGGGGCTCGTTGGCGCATTAGCTGATTTATTTGCTGTAACGGTATTGTTCCGCCACCCATTTGGGTGGAAGTGGATTCCGCATACAGCGATTATTCCTAGAAATCGCGATAAGCTGATTGAAGGCGTCGCGAATATGGTCGAGCAGCAGCTGCTCAGCAAAGATTTGTTAAAGGAAAAGGTAAAGCAAATATCGCTTGTAGAGATCGGCATATCATGGATCGATCGCCGACCAAACGGCATGCTCGCTGAACAAGGCTGGACGCTGGTGGCTGGTCTACTTGCCAAGCTGGACATTAAAGGTCTTTCCGTCATTTTGGATGAGAAAGCACGGAAAAGCTTAGGCAAGATCAGCTTGTCGCCTTACGCGGGCAAGGCGCTCAAATGGGTGATGGCTAAAGGCAATTTCCAAAGCTGGGTTAGCCAGATCGTTGAGTTTGCAGCGGCACGCGCAGCGGAAGATCAAACCAAGGTTGTCATTCGTGAGCTGCTTGGCAAGGAGAAGGAGAAGTTTGTAAATCAAGGCAGTATCTTCTCCAAGTGGCTCAAAAAAATGGCAGTGGAGATTGCGGAATCAACGAATGCGTTGAATCTCGACGATGCTACAAATGTGCTGTATGACGATTTGCAGCTGCTCATTAATGATTTGCGAAATCCAGAGCATGAGCTTCGTGTTTTACTGGAGGAAATGGTGCTGCAGCTTGCCGACAATTTGCAGCACCGCGAGGATGTTTCGGCTGCTGTTGATGAATGGAGAGATGAAGTGATTGAGAAGATCTCGTTGCTTCCTTCTATTGAAGCTTTGCTCGGCAACTTTAGACAGCTGCTGATCAGCGAACCGAAGCTGCAGCTAGCCTTGCCGCAGAAACATTCCGTCAATCCATCCGATATTAAGGAGCTGATTAATCAGTTCATTATGTCATACTGGGAGTGGTTCAAAGCGAACGAGGAAACGAAGGGATGGCTGGAGCAATACGTGCAGAAATTCGTGCAGAAGATGATTGAAACCGAACATGCAATTATCGGAATCATCGTACGCAAGACGCTTGATAGCTTCACAGAGCAAAAGCTGGTGCATTTCATCGAGAGCAAGGTCGAGACGGATCTGCAGCGTATTCGTTTGAACGGAGCTTATATAGGCTCAGCGCTCGGAGCGGCATTTTATATTCTGCTGTACGGAGTATACGAGCCGATTTTGAACTTGTTATAACACGAGAAGTAGCTGTTTCCAGCAGGTTTTTGAGACCTATTGGGACAGCTGCTTTTATTTTTAAGTGAGCTTGTCTTTGGACGATCGTACGCAGGTACATTCGTTTATTTAATACTACACCATAAAGTTTGCAATTACCCCCGTGTAATCCGAAATACAGTCAGGTAGTATGTAGATAGGTAATGATTCCGTATTGAACATCTTTGAAAATGCATGAAGGGGAAGGTGAGAGGATGCTGCGTGCTTTAATAGTGGACGATGAATTCGAAATCCGCGAAGGTTTACGTAACCGCTTTCCATGGGAAACATTCGGAATTGATGAGGTACTGGTGGCTGATGATGGAGATACGGCATTAATGCTTGCACTAGATATGAGACCGGATCTTATCGTCACAGATATTAAAATGAATCGGATGTCGGGGCTGGAATTTCTTCGTTCGTTGACTACCGTTGAAAATTATAAACCGGAAGCGATTGTTGTAAGCGGGTATGATGATTTTGAGCTGGTGAAGCAGGCGATACAAATCGGCGTTATGGACTATATCCTTAAGCCGATCAATTTGGACGAGCTGACCCAAATCGTTAGAAAAACGATGGATCATATCCACAGAAAGAGAATGGACCAGCATAACGAGCAGCAGCTTATTAATCAAGTGAGGTTCGCGATTCCAAAAATGCGCGAGGAGCTGCTCAGAGAAATGATTGAGCAGGACTATGATCCTTACCGTGAAGCACGGAGAAGACATCGCTTGCAGACATTGAATTTGYAGTGGATAGCGAATCAGCATATGACGCTTGTTGTTGTGGAAGATGATGATCTGAAAGCAATCGAGAATCGCCATACGAAAGAAAAGGATTTAATATTGTTCGGAATCGGCAATGTGGTCAATCAAACGCTGGAGGAAGATTATCCTCATCCCTTTGCACTTTGCATGGACAGCAGCAATCGATGGATTGTCATTTTCAGCTGCTCGCGGCCAGAGCATGCGGAGCTGAGCCGGGGCATGGCGCAGCTTTGCTTACAGCGAATCAACGATTTTGTTAAGGTGAAAGCAAGCGCTGGCATGCGAACAACACCTTGCACATTTGAAAATCTTCATGAAATGTATGCGGAAGCGATAAACGTATTGGAGCAAAAGGCTGTATACGGAGGCAATCGATTATTTACGGAGCAGGGTTTATTTTATGAGGGTGATGGGAGTGACTTGTCGCTTAGCGAGCCTGAAGAGGTGCTCGATCTCGTGAAGTATGGCACGGATGAGGAAATTACAGCAGCGATGGATCGATTTGTGGAGATGGTACAAGCCTGGCGTCTCAATCAATTGCGTGACATTCAGCAAAAAATATTTGAATGGCTGTTCGAGGTGTTTCGCAGAGCAGCGGCGGCAGGTGTTCCAAGCAAAAATTTGGGCAGCAATCCGATCGCGGTGTGGGAGCTATTAGAGCAATACGATACATTGCAGTCGCTGCGTGTGCAAACAGAGCTGTTCCTTCTTGCAATCGCAGCAGATTTCCGCAAGCTGTCCAATACGCCGAGCCAGATCGTTTATGAAGCGGAGAAAATATTGCAGAGGGATTATGCTGAAAGCTTAACTCTTCAGAGTGTTGCAATGGCCGTTCATGTGACGCCGGTATGGCTGAGCAAGCTTTTTAAGAAGGAGAAACGGAAAACCTTTTTGGAATATTTGACAGAAATACGGATTGAGAAGGCGAAGGAAATGTTAGGCGACATCAAATACAAAGTGTATCAAATCTCATTTCAGGTGGGGTATAAGGATCCGGTACATTTCTCGAAGCTGTTCAAAAAGCAGGTTGGCTGCACGCCGAAGGAATATAGACGACAAAGAGGCATTGCGGATGAAGAGCCAGCTGTGCCACACTAATGATATGAAAAATTGCACTCCGCAAGAAGCATGAAGAGGCAGACTCCTAGGTGAAAATGGCATAACCTTGGGAGACTGCCTCTTTGCATTTTATCTTTTAATTTTTTGATTTGGTTATTTTGAAGCTGCGGCTAAACCAATCGTTACGATTTTGAAGCCTTCGACCTGAACGCTGTTTTTGATCTTATTAGCGCTATCGTTCTCCATAATGTCACTTACATAGGACGCAGAAGCAGCGCTTGGATGAATAGCTAAGCTGGTCGTGGATTCTGCTAAATTGTACCACCTTGCCATGCTGTCGCCACGTTCTTCATTGATCTTCAGGCTGGAGAAAGCGAGCTGGTCACCATTCCATTTGAGGAAATCACAAGCGGGAGCAAGCTCGCCATCATGCAAACCAGCTGCGATTGCCGTAACGGGTATAGGAAAACGATAGGCTTCGCGATATGCGGCAAAACGTTCTTCAGCGCTGCCGTAAGGAATGATCATCCATTCGGCTTCATTTGTACCTAAGCACTGCGCTTCAGGCGTATGAAATACACCCCAATCGCCAAGCTCTCCGACGGAGCGCAGAAGGGTTACAGCGATCGTATTTCTGCCATCTTGAAGCACTTCATATTCATTTAAGCCTTTGCCTGCAATCGTCAAGCCTCTTTGCTCGCCGTGCACGTCAATGAACGTCTGCATATGCTGAGCATTGCTCGGATTTTGCCATTCCTTTGCAGGAACGTTTTGACGCTCAGCGACCTCGAAGATTGAATCTGCAAAATGTGTGGATGCAGCAACATCCGAAGGTAGAAGCACGCGCAGCCTGTGATCTTGCGATTGATTTTCAATGCGCGCATGGACTTGAACACCTTTGCCCTCACGTTCTAGGCTAACTAGTGTCACAATTTCTAGCGGTACAAGGGAAGTCGATCTGCCAGCCTTCCGCTGCCGGAATTCAACCATTGTGCGGATTTCTTCAGCCAGAAGATCATCTGCCCGCGCAGGGATAGCAAGGCGATGAGTGATTTCAATGGATGCCCGGTAAGGCGAGTCTTCAACTACTCGAATTTCGGCTTTGCTTCCCTTAGTCGTGATGGGCAAGTCGCCGACTGGCTGCTTGAAAATATATTCATTGCCGATATCGCCCACATTCTCGTAATGGCCAAGATCCGAAAACAGCTGCTGGCTTTTCTTATCATAAACCGTAAAACTTCCGTCTTCCCCTATCGTCAATGTAAGACGAGCATTTTCCAATGTTCGTTCACTAGTCACTAATGAATGGCGATTCTCGCTGGAAGTTTTAATCTCATTTTGACATGGTATCCAAGCAAAAGATTCATAACCCATCGAAGGCAATATGCCGGTCTCGAAGGTCAGACGCAGTGCGCGAGCCATATAGGGCTGCCGGAATTTATCATTTGGCAATTCATAGCCGAAGCGAACGCCTAAATCATGAGCAGTAAAGTCGATGCGTTCACCGCTGCCGTTCACCAAGTACCCTTCGGCGTGCGTCCGATCATGAACCTGCTTAGCAATGGCAACAGGATCTTCGCTTTGATCGAAGAAACGGTGCGACCATTCAATCTCGAATTGGTGGACTGACGAGCCTTCATAGCCGCTTGAGTTAAAGACGATGAAGGGAGTAGCTGACTGACTGATATTGGCAAAATGACTTGTATTGACCTTAGCGCTAATAAATTTAACGCTCTCGGTCGTTAATGCTTTGCCAACCTCCATGCTTTTGGCAAAACGAGTTTTCATTTCTTGGTACACCTCATCGACACTGCAGCCGCAAATGCTGTCGTGCGGATGATTTTGCATCAGTGTCTTCCAAGCATATTGGAAGAGACCATGCGGATAAGGCTTGCCGAGCTGATGGGCGATGGCAGAGATCGGCTCGGCCACTTTCTCCAGCAGCGTCTGATTTCGTTGATTAAGCTGTTTGATGTAAACACGAGCAGACGCTGTATTCACTAACGAATACCAGCCGTCCGTTTGCTGGCCGCGCAGCTCTCCGCGCGTTAGGCTCAAGTTCGGAGGCTGCTGCGTTTGAACCGCCTTTACATAATCGTCAAAGTTGGAGTGGATGAACTCGTACGCAGGAAACAGCTCTCTCGCTACGCGGAGCGCTTCGGAGAGATTGGTCTGAATGGGCTGATGATCGCATCCGTTCATAAGCAGCAGCTGCGAGGTTGAAGCATATTGTTCCGCTCGCGCAAGGCGATGCTCCCAGTAAGGCTTTGCTTTAAGGGGATCAACTGGAATCTCCATGCCGTTGTTATACCAATTGGCAAATAGGATGCCTAATACGCTTGAACCGTCGGGTGCCTGCCAGATGAGCTCGGAATAAGGGGATTCAAGGCCGGAGGAATCTTCCACCCGATTGTTGAAGCCAGTTGCTTTTACACCTCTTCCGAACACAGCGGTATCGATGCCTGCTTGTCTTAAAAGCTGAGCAGCTTGACCCATATTGCCAAACGAATCTGGGAAATAACCAAGCTTCGAAATCGGTCCGTATTTTTTGGCATCCCGATGTCCGATTTGCAAGTTTCTTACGTTTGCTTCGCTGCTGGTTAGAAACTCATCCTGCAAAATATACCAAGGACCCAAAGAGAGCTTGCCTTCATCACACAGCTTTTGGATTTGGCTCTGCTTCTCTGGGTACACCTGTAGATAATCATCTAAAATTATCGTTTGACCATCGAGGTAAAAGCTGCGAAAATCAGGATCGGCCTCGAACGTTTCCAGCAGCGTGTCCATTGTCTCAATCAGTTTGACATGATGGGCTTCGTAAGGCATATACCATTCTCGATCCCAATGGGTATGCGAAATGACATGTACCACCCGTTTCGATGCAGTCATCGTTGTTCCTCTTTTCGTTGAAAGGTTAGGTATTACGCCATTAGTCTAAAGAATATGCAAGCTGCTCACAATGAGGGATATGCAAACTTTAAGGGGAATTATTATCGCTTTGCCAGGAATGTGGAATTATGCCTATCGAAATGCTGTAACAAGCTTAAATTACTTATTGCAAAAGTAACTCAATGAAGTATATTATCGAGGACAAGTCTACTCCAGTAATGGGGTTAGCATAGTGGAAGGCAGGTGTATACTTGTGAACAAAGTGTCCTTTCGGCTCGCTTCATCCTTTCGCAATCGGATGATTCTCATATTTTTTATGATCATTATCGTTCCGTTTCTGCTTTTTGCATATTATGCGCATATTAAATCGATCGAGGGCATCTCCAATACGAATACGAAAATGTCCATGAGCTATCTTCTTCAAGCAAGAAAAAACTTCGAGATTTATCTGGGCAACTTAAATGATCAAGTTAACGATGTCATCGGAAATAAGGAACTTCAGGATTTATTGGAAACGGAACCATTAAACAAGGCAGAAGAGGAAGCGTTTACAGTCAATTTATTGACCGTGCTGTATCACGCTACGTCTACGATTGATGCTTTTAGAGTCAAGGTGTACCCAATCAAGCCAACAGATTATCCGTCCTATATGAGAACAATTGATGAATCGGTGCGTATCGGTGACCAGTATTGGTTTCAGCGCTCGAAAGCGACGGTTAGTCCGACGTGGTATCTGACCATGCCCATGCATGGGAAATACGCAAAACCGCTGCTCTCCTATGTGAAGCGATTCTCGGGCTTGTACGATCAAAAATTAAGAGGTATTATTGCGACCGACTTATCCGAGGACTATTTAAGAAGATATTTCTCGCCGTCCGATCAGCTAAAGGATCAGAAGCTGCTGCTCATTAATGAGAAAGGCATCGTGCATTATGATTCTACAGTTAATGAATGGACAGGCAAGGAATTTCCGTCAACAGCCTTAATCTCTTATATGAAGTCGGGTGATGAAGGCTCTACGTCCATTACGATTGAAGGGGAAACCTACCTCGCCACGTATTTGAAGATGGCTAACCATCCATGGACCATCGTGAGCCTGACCCCTCTTCATGAGCTGACGGGTACGATTGATGAAATTAACCGCATGCTCGTTATTTTTTTGATCGGTTATCTTATTTGCTGTATTAGTGTCGTCTTTTATATCACAGCTTACTATACACAGCCTATTGCGCATTTGGTTCGCTTAATGAGGAGGCTGGAGGCGGAAAATCTTCATTACTTGCTGCCTTCGTCGTCTCGCAAGGATGAAGTTGGCTGGCTGTATAGAGGAGTAAGCAATCTTGTTCAGCGCATAGATGGATTGATTAAAGAGGCAGCGCGCTCCGAAAGGAACAAAAAAGCGCTGGAGTTTCAAGTGCTGAGTCACCAGATTAATCCTCATTTTCTATACAACACCTTGGAATCAATTAGGTGGAAGGCGGAAAATCATGGACGCAGCGACATCAGCGAGATGGTATCGGCACTTGGAAATCTGCTGCGGCTCAGTCTAAACCAAGGGAAAGAGATTACGACGCTGCGCCGCGAGATTGAGCAGGTAAAGGCTTATGTATCGATTGAACAAGCAAGAATGGGCAAGGTCGTTCGTATTTTGTATTCCTGTGAGACAGAGACGCTGGATATGCCGTTTCTAAGGCTTTTGCTGCAGCCGCTTGTTGAAAATGCGATTCAGCATAGCGTGCGCGACGATTTTGATAAAGGGAAAATTATGATCGCAGCCAGAAAAATCGGAGAGGATATCGTAATCGATATTGTGGATAATGGTAAAGGCATTCCAGCGTCCGTGCTGGAACTGCTGGAGACGGAAGAAGAGCCTAGCGAAAAGTTCTCACATACGCGCAGAGGCGTAGGGCTTCGCAATGTGAATGATCGTTTGAAGCTTTATTTTGGAGATCGTTACAAGCTTGAAATCAAGACGGGGCCCGAAATGGGAACAACGATAACGTTAAGGCATCCCATTTTGAAGGAAGACCAGAATATCGATTCAATTGGCAATGAGTGAAGCGTGAGTATCAAAGGAGGCATAATCTTGATAAACAAACGTAAACAAACATTTGTTATAAGTATACTCCTGATGTTTATGCTAGTTCTAACCTCTTGCACGTTTAAAGGCTGGGATGGCGAGAATGCGGCAGAGGGATCAAATAGTGGTCAAGAAGGGCAATATTCAGGCAAAACACCAGTTACGCTTAAGCTTCTGACCTGGGGAGGAGAGACGTATAAGGAGCTGTACGATAAATTCAATGCCAAATATCCATGGATTACGATTGAGCCCGTTCAAATCGTGGGCGGCGATGACGAAATCATGAATCAAATTATTGCATTGGAGGCGGCAGGCACACCAGCTGATCTGACTTGGGTTGTTGGTGATTTGCTTCGTTATGAACAAAGCGGCCTGCTCGAAAATTTAAAGCCGTACATGGATGAAGATGCTTCCTTCCAAGGCAAGGTGCTGCCCGATGGATACTTTGATACGATGGCCTTTAACGGCCGCAGGCTTGCTGTGCCGTTCGTCGATGTTCCAATGTGGATTATTGTAAATAAAGATTTATTGGCCAAGCATGGCATAGATATGCCTTCAAATGATTGGAGCTTTGATGATTTGCGTGATATTGCAAAACGTGTCACGGACCCTGCAGCTGGGGAATACGGCCTCACTACGAACAGTGATTTTGTGATGCGCTTGCTGCCGATGAAAGCAGCAGCGGATGGACATGCGCCTAATTTGGCTTACTTAAATGATCGATTGACCCAAAGCTTGCTAAGCACGCCGGATGTGATGGCGGATGTGCGCTGGCTGACTGAATTTGTCACCAAGGATGGGTCTATGCTCTCTTGGGCAGAATCCAAATCACAAGGCGATGTGGTTAAGCAATTCATAAATGGAAAAACAGCGTTTGACATTGCCGGAGATTGGCTACTTCCGACACTGCATAAGGAGGCTGATTTTAACTGGGATATACTTCCCTTTCCGAGAGGGCAGGTCAACCAATACTCCTTCCATATTTATGGTCCGCTTGCGATGCTGAGCGGCTCTAAGCATAAAGAAGAGGCATATAAATGGATTAGTTTTCAATTCGAAATGGAGGCGCAGAAATGGAAAATCGAGAAGGGAGCGAATGCTTCCGTTATTGATCCAGAACTGACAGCCTATATTGATGAGGTTCCCTTGTGGCAAGGGAAAAATATCGAAGCCGTGAAAATGACCAAGGATAACAGCCTCGTACTCCCCGGCGCCACAATACCCGGTTTTTCGGAGTACAACTGGATCAATGTTATTAATGATATCGTATTTCAAGGTGCCGACATTAACCGTATCATTCCAGAGACAGAGGCATGGAACAAAAAAACGCTGGAGCTGCGGGAGCATTGGAAGCGGAATCGTGATAAGTGAGAGCAGGCAGCGGAGGGGGTGTTTGATGAGGACGAGATGGAAGGTTATGTTTGTTGTTTTCTCGGTCGTCATAATGATCACGGGTGGCTGTAGTCATTCCATTACGGATACAGCTACAGAGAAGAGAATAGAGTTGATTCAAAACTCGGATTCCTCATTGACGAAGGTAAAAGTAGAAACGGATGGCATGCTGTCAGAGCTCGGTTATACGCATCCCCATCCATTTGCTTTAAACAATGAGGTGTTGGTTGATTTGAATTATTATAAGGAAAATCAAATATCTCGCGGCGATATTGCCTCCT
>NZ_JBFTSN010000082.1:0-20520 GCF_056400045.1 Paenibacillus sp. 01L418 | reverse complement strand
GTTGAAGCGGGTGCGGCGCTTGGCATTACGAAGCTGCGCATTACCGGAGGCGAGCCGCTTATAAGGCCGGGTCTCGATGGTTTAATTAAAAGATTATCTGCCATAGCTGGCATTAAAGATATAGCATTAACGACGAATGGTGTTTTTCTAGCCAAACAAGCGGAAGCGCTTCGAGCAGCAGGCTTGAATCGTGTCAATATTAGTTTAGATACGCTGGACTCCGCAAGATTTCGCTTTATTGCAAGAAGCGGGGAATTAAAACGTGTGATGGAAGGAATCGAAGCGGCAGCAGCAGTAGGCTTCGACCCTATTAAGCTGAATTGCGTGCTTCTTAAAGAAGTAAATGAGGATGAAATTGCCGCATTTTTAAAACTCGCCTACGAGCAGCCGATGCATGTTAGATTTATTGAATATATGCCAATCGGCCATGCGGATGAAAATTGGAAAAAGCATTATTTGCCGCTTTCGCGTGTACTGGAAGTAGCAGAGCAAGAAGGCTATACGATTAGCCGCGGACCAAACGTGCATGGAAACGGTCCTTCAGAGGATTGGCAAATGAAGGGCGGCCGCGGCTCCTTCGGGCTTATTCATCCCATCAGCGATCACTTCTGCAGCAATTGCAATCGGCTGCGCTTAACAGCGGATGGGTCCATTAAGCCTTGCTTATATTGGGTAGATGAGCTGAATGTAAGAGAAGCATTCGGGCATCCAGAGGAAATGCAGCAATTGCTGCTGAAATCGATGGACATTAAGCCGGAAAATCATGAAATGGCGGCTAAGCTGGCTGACAGCGCACAAACGCATATTCCTACCGAACGGCGGATGTCGCAGATTGGAGGCTGAGAAGCAGCTGATGCATGAGATCAAGATTGAACATTTTGAGATAGGAATGTCCGTTACGACCCCAGAGGAGATGGCAAAACTTTCGGGCGCAAGCTTCCTTATTGCAGGCAGAGTGCCGGATGCTGAAGGTGAAGCATTTGACTTATATCAATGGTACGCTGCATGGATGAGGGACAATAATTCTGAGAATGCTGCAGTGTCCAAGACGCCATCTTATTTAATCGTAGAAGCGGCGGATTCTTTCGAGGCTACTATTCCATGGGAGCAGCTTGAGCAGGCGGCTGTGCTTTACCGGATTAATGGCTTGCCTTTGCAGAAGGCAGGCCCTATCCGCCTTTATGTGCCCAACGGCAGCAGCAAATGCTTAAATGTGAAAAGTATCGTTAAACTCAAAATGGGACACGATGAGCCAAATACGCAGGTTGAAGCTGCATATGGTTTTAAGCATACATTTTCGATGAATGATTTGCGTAATAACAAGTAGACTGGTTTTGTGTCGCTGAGTACAGGCATTAAGGAGGCGTGCATGAATTTGACGGACAGTTTTCGTACAAGGGTAGTGCTTCTTCATAGCAATGATATACATAGTCGTCTGGAGCATGCCGCCAAGATCGCTTCTTTTATCGCAGAGGAAAGACGAAGCTGGGGCAATGAGCGAGTGCTTGCGGTAGACTGCGGAGACCATATGGATCGCATGCGAGTGGAGACCGAAGGCAGCGATGGGATTGTTAATGTAGAACTTTTAAATCAAGCTGGGTATGAAGTAATAACACTTGGCAATAATGAAGGGCTTACTTATTCTTCTCAGACGATTTCGGAGGCGTATACTGATCGCGCTCAGTTTGCTGTCGTTTGTGCCAATATGCACGAGGCTGCTTCAGGTGAGCAGCCTGATTGGCTGCTGCCAAGTATTATTATTGACAAAAATGAACTTCGAATCGGTATCATAGGCGTCACAGCGGCCTTTTCTGACTTTTATTCTTTGCTAGGCTGGCAGGTATCCGATCCATTCGCGGCGGTGCAAGAACAGGCGGCAAAGCTGAGAGATAAGGTAGATGTGCTGGTAGTGATGTCCCATATCGGGATTACCTTCGATAAGCAAATGGCGGAGAAGCTTGAGGGCATCGATCTTATTTTGGGAGCACATACCCATCATTTATTGGAAGAGCCGATTGTTATCGGTAATACGACGATTTGTGCAGCGGGGAAATTCGGCGAGTATATCGGGCGAGTAGAAATCGGAATGGACGATGTTTCCTCGCGCCCAATGTTCCGCGCAACCTGCGTTCCTACGGCCGCAATGGCAGAGCATCCGGAAGCTGCCGCCATCATCGGCAGCTATCTAAAGGCGGGACAGCAGCGCCTAAGCCGGGTTATCGCCCGGCTTTCTGCACCGCTGCCCGCCAGAGCCGAGCGGGAATCACCGCTCGGCAACCTGCTGGCCGCTGGCTTGCGCCGCTGGACCGATGCCGAAATCGGCATAGTCAACGCTGGACAGCTGCTCGGCGGCCTCGCGCAAGGGGACGTGACAGCGGGCGAATTGCACGCCCTCTGTCCGTCGCCGATTAATCCGTGCCTCATGCTCATCGCAGGCACGGATATAAGGACAGCGCTGGAGCAAGCGCTGCTTCCCGAATTTATCCATAAGCCGATCAAGGGATACGGCTTTCGCGGTGAAGTGCTTGGAACGCTTGCCATAGATGGCTTGTCCGTTACCTATGATTCGAACAGAATGCCGATGGATAGACTCATACAGGTAACAGTTAATGGAGAAACGCTGGATGATGAACGACTGTATAAGCTGGGAACGATCGATATGTTCAGTTTCAAGGCGGGTTACGAGTCGCTCGCCAGCGCGGTGCAAGTGAACTATTACTTGCCTGAATTCATTCGAGACGTGATTGAAGCGCAGCTGCAAAATTCGTCTGAATTGGCGGAATGTTGTCAGCTAAGATGGGAAAATACCTCGATTTGACAAAGAATATGAAAAATATCGACAATTCATGTCGAAAAAATAGTATAAAATGGTTGCGATTTTCCCGTATATCCCGTACATTAACATTACGAACGATTTTTTCCGATGTAATAGTTAGCCGACTTTTAATGGGGAAGGATCGAGAAAATGCGGTTGTTGCCAATAGCGAAATGCAGGCCGGGTATGAAGCTGGCCAAAAAAATATTTTCTCAAGAAGGTATCGTTCTTCTTGGCGAAAATATGGAACTGACAGAGAGACTTATATCCCGCTTGGATCAATGCGGAATTCAATATGTTTATATAACAGATCCGAAGACGGATGATATTGTGCTGCCTTCTTTAATTAGAGAGGAAACGATGCAAATCGCGCTGAAGGAAATTCGAACGAATTTCCGCGAAATGATGGATCGTCCTAAACGCAAAAAAGGCGTAACCTACCCCTATATCGCACAGCCATTTAAAAATATGATGAATATGATTATCGATGACCTCTCCGGTCATAAGGATGCCATGATCATGCTAATGGACATGAGCTCCGTTGATCATTATTTGTTCCAGCATTCTTTAAACGTCTGCGTTTATACGACACTGCTCGGTATGTCGAACGGCTATTCTAAGGAAGAGCTTACGACGCTTGGCATGGGCGCTCTTCTTCACGATATCGGCAAGACGCAGATTGCGATTGATGTGTTAAGAAAACCAGGCTCCCTCTCCAAAGAGGAGTTCGAAGCGATGAAGCAGCATGCGAGAATCGGTTACGAGCTGCTCAAGGATGAGCCTAACCTGCCGCTGCTTGTTGCCCACTGTGCATTCCAGCATCATGAGCGAATTGACGGAAGCGGTTATCCGCGCGGAATCAAAGGCAATGAAATTCATGATTATGCCAAGTGGATCGGGTTGGTCGATTCGTATGACGCCATGACAACAAATCGCGTCTACAGTGCTCCAATGCTTCCACATCACGCGATTGAGCGGCTTTATGCCGGTACGGGAACGTTATACGAGCAGCGAATGCTGCAGCTGTTCCGCGATAAGGTTGCTATTTACCCGATTGGAATAACAGTTAAGCTGCAAACAGGAGAGTCGGGTATCGTAGCAGATCTTAATCATTCTTACCCGCATCGACCTATTATTCGTGTTCTATATAATGAAGCGGGCGAGGAACTGAAATCGCCTTACGAGATCGATTTGTCGAAGCAGCTCACGATGATGATTGTCAGCGTGAACGATGACGCGAGCGAAGTGCAGTTTGCCTCAGGAATTTAACGAAAGACAGATTGGGAGCCGCTTAGGGCTCCTTTTTGCTTCTTTTTTTGCCGTTTTATTTGCTTCCTTTGCAGTCGCGCATTACAATAACTAAAGAATGATTCATTCCAGAAAATAAGTCAGGTGCTGAAGAAAAATGAACACAATACAATTTCAACAATCAAGAACACCGTTATCCACACTTTCGCCAACGAATGATCCGTGGGATCCCATCCGTTCGTTGCAGCAATATGGAAGACATCGCTTAACAAGCGTCGAAATGACCGTTTCCAACCTATGCAATATGCGATGCGAGCATTGTGCTGTTGGAGATACACTTGTAATGACAGAACCCGCCAAGCTGCCGCTTAAGCAGATGCTGGACCGACTGGATGAAGTAGAGCATCTGGAAACGATAAGCATTACAGGCGGGGAGCCATCCTTCTCCGACCGAACGGTTCGTGATTACATGGTGCCGTTGCTTCAATACGCCCGCAGCCGCGGCATTCGCTCCCAAATCAATTCGAACGTGACGCTGCCTTACAGCCGTTATGAGCAGCTAGCTCTTTATCTAGATGTCATGCACATTTCATTTAACTACACGTCTCCGGAAGATTTTCACCAAATTGGATTTGCGAAAGCCAATCATCATGTATCGCTCGAAGCCGCGACCAAGCTTTATGAACGAATGATCGAAAACACGCGTCGCCTTAGCGAGACAGGTGTACTCGTTTCTGCGGAGTCTATGATCAATTACAAAACGTATAACAAAATTGATGAGATTCATCAGCTGATTGTGGATATGGGATGTCAGAGGCATGAGGTACATCCGATGTATCCTAGCTCCTTTGCGAAGGATTTACCTGTTCTCTCACGCGAGCAAATGCTGGAAGCTATTGAACGCTTGCTGAAAGCGCGAGACCAATCCGTTTGGATGCTGTTCGGTACACTTCCCTTTTATCCATGCAGTGACAGCAAATCAGAACGTGAGCTGCTGCGAAGATTAGCGAATGAGCCAAATGTAACGGTACGTAACGATCCTGATGGCCGCAATCGACTGAACGTAAATTTGTTTACAGGCGATGTATTTGTAACCGACTTTTCTGACGTGCCCGCTTTTGGCAACATCGGTTCGTCCAAATTGGAGGATTTATTTGATAAATGGCTGGACCATTCCCTTGCGCAAAGTGTGAATTGTCACTGCCCGGTCGCTTCATGCTGCGGACCTAACCTACTTGTTAAGGATATGTACTATAAAGATGTTAATTTCCATGAGCGCAGCGCAGTGCTGGATTAGTATGAAAGAGCTGGTTTAAGAGTGGCGTAAAGTGCATATAAAAGAATAGAGAGGAGGAGAAGCTGTGTCTATTAAGACAATCGTATTTATCGCTTTAGGGTTATTGTTGCTCTATCTGTTTTTTACGGTAGGTGCTCCTTTCTTGCTTGCGCTTGTTGTAGCTATTTTTCTTGAGCCGCTTAATCAGCTGTTTATGAAAAAATTCCGAATGAATCGGCTGGTGGCAGCTACAATATCAAGCAGCCTATTTACGGTTATTCTCATCGGACTAATCGCGCTGCTTGGGGTGAAAGTGGTAGCCGAATTAATAGCCTTTTTCAAAAAAGTGCCCCAATACTTCGAAAATGCCAATGGGATGGTAGACGATCTCATGTTTCAGGCACAATCGTTATATCAAAACTTCCCTCCTGACGCCATTGAAACGTTAGAGAAATGGCTAATGGAGCTAACGAGTACATTAACGAAAATGGTGGGTACGTTATCGAACACCGTTATCGCTTTCGCCTCAAGCATCCCGGGCATGTTCATCTTCTTTATCGTTTTCTTGGTGGCGGTATACATGATGAGCTTTAGTCTAAATACGATGAAGGCAACGGTGCTTTCATTATTTGAAGAAAAATCGCAGCCTCAGGTCAATGATGTGCTGAACAATCTCAAAAAGTCGATTTTTGGTTTCTTGCGTTCGCAGTTTATTTTGAGTGCACTCACCTACATCATTTCGTTGATCGGTTTGCTCATACTTAATGTCAAATATCCGCTTGCTATCGCACTGCTTATTATCATTGTTGATATTATGCCGATTCTTGGAACAGGTTCTGTGCTTGTGCCATGGGGAAGTTATTTGCTGCTGACGGGCAATGTTTTTGTAGGGGTAGGGCTAATTATTCTATTTCTAGTGATTACCGTATTCCGCCGCATCGTAGAGCCTAAAATTCTCGGTGATTCTGTAGGGATCGGCTCATTGTCAGCGCTTGTAAGTTTATATGTCGGCTTCAAGCTCGTCGGTGTTATCGGTGTATTCATCGGACCGCTTGTCGTGATCATCTATATGGCAGCTCGAAGAGCTGGACTATTCCAAATGAAATTCAAGCTATAGCCTTGGAAAAGCCGTGCCAAAGCCGTTGCTAGATACGTATGATACTGCAAAAAAAGCAGATCATGCAGGAGGCATACGAATAAATGGCACCTATTAAAGTTGCAATTGTAACACCAGGCTCCTTCCCGATTCCATCATCAGGAAGCAGCTCGGTTGAGCGGGTGGTAGAGAAATTTGCCCCGCTGCTTAAGCCTTACGCGGAACCTCGTATATTTGGAAGACTGAGCAAGCGATTGCCTCGTCAAGGACAATTTAACGGTGTTGTTTGTGAACGGTTTGCAGCGGGCAATAAGCAGCGATATATTCAAGAGGTAGGACATGCGGTTCACCGTTTTTCTCCTCAGGTCATCGACGTCGAGAATCGTCCCCAATTTGTGCTAACGATGAAGCGATTGAATCCAGGCAAACGAGTCTGGCTTTATTTGCATTCCTCCACCTTTATTTCACCCTCCTATATTTCTTCTGCAAACTTGCATAAGTGCTTGCAGGCAGCAGATAGAATCATCGTAAATAGCGAGTTTCTAAGGCGAATTGTAGTGTCGAAAGCGCCAGAGGTCGCTTCGAAGCTGCGAGTCATTTATCCTGGGGTAGATACGGCAAGGTTTCCTTCACAATATTCCTCCGAAGGAGCCGCCAAACGGGAGAGTTTAAGGCAAAAGAGAGGATTGCATGGTAAAAAAGTGGTGCTTTTTATGGGGAGGCTTATTCCGCTTAAGGGCGTTCATCATCTTCTCAATATCGTGCCGCAGCTTGCCAAAAGCCACCCAGAGCTCGTCGTTATCATCGTAGGGAGCCCATTTTATGGCTCGCATCGCAAAACGGCTTATGCGCGCAAGCTTGAACAGCTTGGACGCAAATGTCCGGGTCATGTTCGTTTTGTGCCCTACGTGCCGCATTCGGAAGTGCCCAGCTGGATGCTCGTTGCTGATGTAGCGGTCGTGCCATCTGGACAGAGGGAGGCATTTGGGCTCGTTAATGTCGAGGCGATGTCCTGCGGCGTTCCGGTAGTCGCAACACGTGCAGGCGGAATGAAAGAAATTATCCGCAATGGTGAAACGGGCTATTTGGTCAATCAGCTTCATATCGAGCGAGAGCTGCGAGAAAAGCTGCATCTGCTGCTTCGCGATAAACAGCTCAGGCAGAAGCTGGGGCGCCGCAGCCGCGAGCGTGTGGAGCAGACATTTACATGGCGCCACACCGCTGATCGATGGGTAAGGCTGCTGAAGGAAAGCGGACTGTAGCAGGCTGTGTTTTTCCGCGGTTTGGAAAATAGAGGGTTGACACCCTTCTTTACTAAACGGTATAGTCAAACAAGGAAATCCACTAGGGGCGCCGTAATGGCTGAGATAAAGCGAATCGCTTTGGTCCCTTTGAACCTGATCTGGGTTATGCCAGCGTAGGAAAGTGGGATTGTGCGTTTATGCTTTGCGCGTGAAAGCTCTGCCGGAATCTGCTGAAGCCTCAGCTTATGCGGCATGACTTTATCTGCTTAGGGGGAACCCTTGCAAGATAACACTCGCATGACGACACTCTTCGACCGCTCCTTTGCTGGAGCGGTTTTTTTGTTTGGCGCCAGTGAATCGATAAAGCTTTGTGGCCGCCATGCACGCTCCAGCAATTGCAGCTCTTGTAGCAGCCTAGCTACTTGTATAGCAGCGGTGTTTTAAACTTTCTCATATGCTTGCGTATGCCTCCAGGAGGAATTCTATTATTCCATTAGGAGGTTTTTGTTATGTCTATTTTTTCTACTCCGCTTCCGGGCAGCCGCAAGGTGTACGTCGAGGGCTCAAAGGGAAACATCCGTGTTCCGATGAGAGAAATTGCACTTGAAGCTAGTACTGGCAGAAATGGTGAAGAGCTGCCGAATGAACCTGTACGAGTCTATGATGCAAGTGGTCCTTATACCGATGAAACGTATGAGGCAGATGTTCGGCGTGGTTTGCCCGGTATTCGCAGCGAATGGATCTTGCAGCGTGGTGATGTAGAGCCCTATGAGGGCAGGGAAATCAAACCGGAGGATAATGGATTTATTTCGGCTGAAAAAGCAGAGCAGCGAGGCGCGGAACGATTCCCAGGGTTAACGAGGAAACCGCTTCGTGCCAAAACAGGGCAAAATGTTACGCAGCTTCATTACGCCCGCAAAGGGATCATTACATCTGAGATGGAATACATCGCTATTCGCGAAGGGATGAGTGCAGAATTTGTACGTAGCGAGATTGCAGCCGGCCGTGCCATTATTCCGACTAACATCAACCATCCTGAAAGTGAGCCGATGATTATTGGGCGGCAGTTTCACGTTAAAATCAATGCTAATATCGGCAACTCTGCTGTAGCTTCTTCGATTGAAGAGGAAGTGGAGAAGATGACTTGGGCGACGCGCTGGGGAGCCGATACGATTATGGATTTGTCCACGGGGAAAAACATCCATACGACGCGGGAGTGGATCGTGCGGAATTCACCAGTTCCAGTTGGCACAGTGCCCATTTATCAGGCGCTGGAGAAAGTGAACGGCAAAGCAGAAGACCTTTGCTGGGAAGTATTCCGCGATACGCTTATTGAACAAGCCGAGCAGGGCGTCGACTATTTTACGATTCATGCAGGTGTGCTGCTCCGCTACATACCACTTACGGCAAAGCGCGTTACGGGCATTGTCTCGCGAGGCGGATCAATTATGGCAGCATGGTGCCTGGCACACCATAAGGAGAATTTCCTATATACGCATTTTGAAGACATTTGTGAAATTATGAAAGCATACGACGTATCATTCTCGCTCGGTGACGGCCTGAGACCCGGTTCTATAGCAGATGCCAATGACGCTGCTCAGTTTGCTGAGCTGGATACATTGGGTGAGCTAACGAAGATCGCATGGAAACATGATGTACAAGTGATGATTGAAGGCCCTGGCCATGTGCCTATGCATTTGATCAAAGAAAATATGGATCGTCAGCTAGAGGTGTGCGATGAAGCGCCTTTCTATACATTAGGACCGCTAACGACCGATATCGCGCCAGGCTATGATCATATTACTTCGGCAATTGGTGCTGCAATGATTGGATGGTTCGGCACGGCAATGCTTTGTTATGTAACACCGAAGGAGCACCTTGGCCTTCCGAATAAGGAGGATGTGAAGGAAGGCGTTATTACGTACAAAATCGCAGCGCATGCGGCTGACTTGGCGAAAGGGCACCGTGGAGCGAAGCTGCGTGATGATGCATTGTCCAAAGCGCGATTCGAGTTTCGTTGGCGGGATCAATTCCATCTATCGCTTGATCCAGAGCGTGCGATGGCTTACCACGATGAGACGCTTCCAGCTGATGCTGCGAAATCCGCTCATTTCTGCTCCATGTGCGGGCCGAAGTTTTGCAGCATGCGAATCACCCAAGATATAAGAGAGTATGCCGCGCAAAACGATATGGAAACAACGGAAGCCATTGAAGCGGGAATGAAGGAAAAATCAGATGCATTCAAGGCGGCAGGGAGCAAGATTTATGGTTGATTCTGTTCTTGATGCTTTTGCAGATCGTTATTCGAGGCAAACGAGATTTGCATTCATTGGAGAGGCAGGCCAGCGCAAGCTGGCCGATGCCTCGGTGCTTATCGTCGGTGTTGGCGCATTAGGCGCTTCGCTTGCGCAGCATATGGTAAGAGCCGGTGTCGGGGAAGTTAGGCTGGTAGACAGGGACTTTGTTGAGCCGAGCAACTTGCAGCGCCAAATGCTTTTTGACGAGGCGGACGCTCTGGCAGTGATGCCCAAAGCAGTGGCCGCTGCTAATCGGCTTCGCCAAATTAACAGCAGTGTAAACATTATGGCGACAGTAGCGGATGTGAATGCACAGAACATCGGATTTCTCGCCGGAGGAGTCCATATCGTCCTTGATGGGACGGATAATGCAGCGACAAGGCTGCTGGTCAGCGACCAATGCTTTAGACAGCGAATCCCATTTGTTTATGGCGGAGTGGCTGGGGCGCAGGGCATGCAGGCAACATTAATTCCTGGAGAGACAGCTTGCTTGCGCTGCTTAATCGGAGCAGATGATATGGAGCAGGAGGCCGATACTTGCGATACGGTGGGCGTACTCGCTCCGGCGGTTGAATGGATTGCATCTATGCAAGCAGCTGAGGCGATAAAATGGCTAACTGGCAATGATTCGGCGCTGCGTAAAACGTGGTTGAGCATTGATCTATGGTCATTCCGAATGCGGGAATCGGAGCTTCCGGCATTCAGTACCGAGTGCCCATTCTGTGCTCAAACGCCTGATGTAGCAACTGACGGCATGCTTTGTTTTGAAGCTGATAGAGCGGAAGATACTCAAATAAGCTCTACCGTATTATGCGGTAGGGATACGGTGCAGGTGACGTTAGGCAAGCCGGTTGATTTAAAAGAGGTAGAGCAAACTTTGCGAGCGCTTGGCTGCACGCTCACCGTGAATCGGTATTTAGTGAAAGCGATGATCTCAAGCGGAGAGCAGCTGATTCTCTTCCCAGATGGACGGGTGCTTGTGCAAGGCACAGCGGATGCGGAGAATGCAATTAATCTCGTTAAAACGTTCTTATGAAATGGAAATAAATGATTTTTTTGATGAAAGGTTGTGTTTGAGAATGAGTAGACAAGGCTGGCGGAACTTCAAGCTCTACGCCATTACAGCGAAATCTAATCACCCTGGCAGATCAGTCGTTGAAGTGATGGAGCAGGCGCTGATTGGCGGAGCTCAAATGGTTCAGCTTCGCAATAAAACGGGGACGAGGGAAGAGGTACTTGAAGAGGCCAAAGCCCTTCGAATACTAACGCGAAAATATAAAGTGCCTCTTATCATTAATGATTATCCTGATCTTGTTCTTGAGACGGATGCTGACGGTGTTCATTTAGGTCAGGATGATATGCCAATTGCCAAAGCAAGAGAATGGCTTGGTGCTGACCGCATAATTGGCATATCCACGCATAACCTGCAGCAAGCACTAGCTGCTGAACAGGAGGGAGCCGATTATATCGGCGTTGGGCCAGTGTATCCTACCGAAACAAAGCCGGGCCGTACGGCTGTTACTACAAGTTATGTCAGGGAAGCAGCGCATCATATATCGATACCGTTCGTGGCTATTGGCGGGATCACACTTGAAAATGTTGATGAAGTGCTAGCGTCGGGGGCAACACGGATATGTGCAGTTTCAGCAATTGTTGGCCATAACGATCCGGCTGGTGTTTGTCAGGCTTTCTTAAAGAAAATCGAAGCCCACCGTTCTGAATATGTTCCTCCCTTTAAGATAGTGAAGATTAATGGCCGCGAGGAGCAGACCAGCGCTAAAACAGTGGAGGAACTGGTCGTCCAGCTGGGACAACAAAATAAAAAGCTCGTTATTGAGCTTAACGGTATGATCGTACAACGCGCAAGGTGGGCTGAAACTGAATTACTTAGCGGAAGCTCCATAGAACTTGTGCATTTTGTTGGAGGGGGCTGAACATTTTGGGAAATTGGGATCATGAAGATGTCCTTCTTATTGGAGGACATGCGCTGCGGTCGCGTTTTTTGTTCGGTACGGGGAGATTTCCAAGTCCTGCTGTTCTGCAGGAGGCGCTTGAAGCGTCGGGCTCGGAGGTTATTACGTTCGCGGTTAGAAGGGTTAATCTAGAGAGTGTAGAGGATGATTCGGTACTTCAACACTTTGAAGATAAACAAATGCAATATTTGCCGAATACATCTGGTGCGAGAACAGCGGAGGAGGCTGTTCGAATCGCGCGTCTGGCGAGAGAAGCTGGGCTTGGCAACTGGATTAAGGTTGAAATCAGCGGAGACCATCGAACACTTCTGCCTGACCCTATAGAAACGCTGCGTGCTACGGAGCAGCTTGCGAACGAGGGTTTTATCGTTCTTCCTTATACATCCGATGACCCAATCCTATGCCGGAAATTAGAGGAAGCTGGAGCTTCAGCAATCATGCCTGGAGGATCGCCAATTGGATCTGGGCTCGGATTGCTCAATCCCTATAACCTCGGACTTATTGCGGAGCAGTCGAGGGTTCCAGTCATCATCGATGCGGGTATTGGATCGGCGAAGGATGCTGCGGAAGCGATGGAGCTAGGTGCGGACGGCATTTTGGCTAATACGCCTATCGCTAAGGCACAGGATCCGATTATGATGGCTCGCGCATTTCGATTAGCGATTGAAGCAGGGCGATTGGCATGGCTGGCTGGCCGCATACCGAAAAAACGTTATGCATCTGCAAGCAGTGATTGGGCAGGCTCATTATTTGAAACAGGAGTTAGCTCAGGAGGGGAACAATAATGCCCCAATCGGTAATTATACTAGGAGGCGGCATTATTGGTTTGTCTTGTGCCTTCGAGTCGGCGCGTAGAGGCATGAACGTAACACTCATTGAGCCAAGCGCACTCGGAGGGCAAGCATCCGGCGCAGCGGCAGGCATGCTTGCTCCATTTTCAGAAAATACGGAGCAGCCCGATCAATTTTTTCAGCTGTGCCTAAACAGTCACCGCAGCTACCCGGCGTGGATTAAAGCGATCGAGGAACAATCCGGCATGTCGACGGAGTGGGTGCAGAGTGGAAGCATTAACGTTTTTATGCATGAAGCAGACGTCTTGCCCATACAATCCAGATTGCAATGGCAAAATGAATGGGGAGCCGAAGCTCAGCTTATTGATGCAGCTCAGCTTAGGAAGCTGGAGCCGATGCTTGCTCATTCGGCAATTGCAGGCGTATTTACGCCAAAGGAGAGCCATGTTTACGCGCCAAAGCTTGTTGCAGCACTTGAAGAAGCTTGCCGGAGGTTAGGTGTCGTCATCCTATCCCATGCGGGTAAAATTGAAGAGGTTGCAGTTCAACAGAGCGGGGGAGCGTCTGTCCGAGCAGAAACGATGATAAAGAAGGTTCATGCCGATCGGCTAGTCGTCTGCGCGGGCGCTTGGTCAGGTGAATATGAACGATGGTTCGGACTTTCTGTTCCGATCCATCCGATTCGGGGACAAATCTGCTCTTATGAGCATCAAGAAGCTGAAGTTCGCCATATGATCTTCTCCAGCCAAGCCTATTGGGTCGGAAAAAGAAATGCTCGGCTCGTATGCGGTGCTTCTGAAGATGTCGCGGGCTTTGAGACGAGTGTGACAGAACGAGGCATCGGCCGCTTAATTCGCAGCAGCAATCAGCTTTTTCCATTTCTTAAAGGCAAAGAAACCGCGCATCGGTGGGCAGGCTTGCGTCCTGCAACGCGAGATGGAATGCCAATGCTTGGGCAAGTAGAGGGAATGCCAGCCGTTATTATGGCCGCAGGTCATTATCGCAACGGTATTTTGCTAAGTCCAATCACAGCTCATATTGTTGCTGATCTATTGGAAGAAAAGCAGGGAGAACCGTCGATCAGCAGATTCTCTCCTAACCGCTTTACGACTATTGCTATGAGAGGAAGACTTTCTACTTGATAGGAAGCCGCATGAAGGCAGCACGAAATATCTAAATTATTGCATTGAAAACATATGAAAAATCTGCTATATTGAAAACGAGAATCGTTATCAGTTGAGTAGGTTTTTTTTTATGTCTGGAAACAGACTTCCTTTATGAAGCATTTTTTATCAACCAAAGTATACATACAGAAGGGTAGTTTTCAAATGTCTTCTCTATCAAGCAAGAAAGCGCTGGCAGGCACAAAGCTGCGCACACGGCCGCTAGTGGCTACGATTATTTTATTTGGCGGGTTTGCAGCACTCTTATTATCGCTCGCATTATCTATCTCCGTCGGTGCAGCAGATATCAGTCTCTCAACGGTTTGGGATGGCGTATTCCACTTCAATGAGGAAAACATTCAGCATCAAATTATTAAAGAGCTTCGTATGCCGCGTGCGTTAGCCGCTGCTTTGGTGGGAGCAGCTTTCGCTGTCGCAGGTTCTGTTATGCAAGGCATGACTAGAAACCCATTAGCAGACTCGAGCTTGCTTGGAATTAACGCAGGAGCAGGTTTTATGTTGGCGCTTTGCTTCGCTTTTTTCCCTTCGATATCTTATCTTGGTCTTATGTTTGTGTGTTTTGCGGGTGCAGCAGTTGCAATGGGACTCGTATATGGAATCGGCTCATTAGCAAAAGGCGGCCTAACACCTGTGCGGCTTACACTGGCTGGTGCGGCTGTAGGGGCATTGCTGCTTGCTATAACAGAAGGCATAGCGATTTATTATAAAATTGGTCAGGATTTGGCTTTTTGGTATGCTGGCGGGGTAGCCGGAACGAAATGGCTGCAAATTCAAATTGTATGGCCATGGGTAGTTGGTGGACTGCTTGGCGCCATCGTGTTATCGCGCTCCATTACATTGTTAAGCTTAGGCGATGATGTTGCTGCAGGTCTTGGACAACGAACTGGCCTAGTAAAAGCAGCAGGCGTCATTATAGTCTTATTGCTGGCAGGCACCGCCGTTTCAGCGGTCGGCTCTATCGGTTTTGTAGGCTTGATTATTCCTCATATCTCACGATTCCTAGTTGGTGTCGACTATAGATGGATCATTCCATGCTCGGCGGTTTTGGGAAGTTTACTTATGGTGCTGGCTGATATTGGCGGGCGATTGATTAATCCGCCTCAGGAAGTGGCTATCGGTATTATAATCGCGGTTATAGGCGTTCCGTTCTTCCTCTATCTTGTAACAAGAATGAAGGGAGAATAAGCATGAATACTTACTTTATTACCGAAACCGAACAGCGTAGAAGAAAACGCGCAGTCCTCGTAATGACCGTGCTTAGCGTACTTATTGTATTGTCCGTTATCATCAGTATGAACACAGGATTTATTCGCTTAGCACCGCTTGACGTATTCAAAACGTTAATTGGATCGGGAACGGCTAAGCAGGAGCTAATTCTATTTGATTTCCGCTTGCCGCGGATTGTCATCTCTATATTAATTGGTGCAGGTTTTGCAGTATCGGGCTGTATTATTCAAGGATTATCGCGCAATCCGCTTTCTGATCCAGGGCTGCTGGGTATAAACGCGGGCGCAGGGCTTGCAGTTATCTTGTTTATTTCTTTTTATCCGACGACGGAAAAGGGCTCTATATTTTTGATGCCGTTTCTTGCATTAATCGGAGCATCGTTTACCGCATTGTTCATTTTTGTACTTTCGTATAAAAGACATCGAGGGTTATTGCCAACTCGGATGATATTGGTAGGTATCGCTGTAGCGGCGGGTATTAGCGCAGCGATGCAGCTTCTGATTTTGCGTCTAACGCCTGAGAAATATCAGTTTTTTGCTGTATGGATGGCGGGGAGCATTTGGGGAACGAACTGGAAGTATGTGGTTGCACTGCTCCCATGGTTAATCGTTATTTTTCCAATCGTGCAATATAAGGCGAAAGCATTGAATGCATTAAATTTAGGCGATCAATTGGCAGTTGGACTTGGAGCTCAAGTGAACAAGGAGCGGGCATTGCTGCTTGCTGCAGCGGTAGGCCTAGCTGGTTCTTGCGTTGCTGTCGGCGGGGGCATCGGATTTGTCGGACTCATAGCGCCTCACTTGGCAAGAAGACTTGTCGGTCCGCAGCATCAGGTATTATTGCCAGCTTCAGCTTTTGTAGGCGCGCTGCTCGTTATTGTGGCGGATACACTTGCCAGATGGGCATTCCAGCCAAACGAAATTCCAACAGGCATTGTTGTTGCTGTTATTGGAGCACCTTATTTCTTATACTTATTGTCCAGATCGAAATAGTTAAAACAGTTGAAACAGAAACCGCGGAGAGCTGCATGCTCCCGCGGTTTTTTGTTTTTTAAAAGCCGCTTATGTACATTTGTCTGTACTCCTTGTAGCGAGCCCATAGGTACCTGCATATATTACCTATGACATTTCAGGTGGAAGAAGGAGAGGACTATGACAAAAAACAGAAAAGGGAAAAGCCCGAAGGGGCGAAAGCCGCTTTTTTATGTTGATAATCCGAATGCTTCCGAGTTAAAGTGGCTAGATGATTTGAACAGGAAGAAGGCCGCTGTTGCACAAGCACATGCAGCTAAAACGTTGATTAAAAAAGAGGAAGAAGAGAAGGAGAAAGCGAGCATTAACGCACTCGCTCTCATACTTGAGAATCCATCAGAGCAGATGGATTCGGAAGTTGTCACGGTGGAGGACTCTGAGGAGATTGAACAGTTAGAACAACTTATTCAAGTGGAACCGGTGGAGCAAGAGCAGCAGCTGGAACTAGTAGAGCAGCAGGAACAAGTGGGGCAAGTAGAACTGTTGGAGCAAGGGGAACAGCTGGAACAATCGCAAGAAGAGCAGCAGGAGCAAGCAAGGCTGTTGGAGCTAGGGGAGCAGCTGGAACTAAATGAACAATTGGAACAATCGCATGGAGAAGAGCTGCAGGAGCAATTAGAGCATTTGGATACGCTGGAACAGCTGCACCAGATTGAAGAGCAAGAGCAGCTCGCTGTCGAAGAGCTTGCCCAGCAGATCGCACAGTTAAGCTTGGAAGAAAAGTTTGAGAAACTTGATGAGAAATTGGCACCGGAAGGTCCTCCAGCTTTTATATACACGGATGATTTGGTAGACTTTTCGGTTACATCAGAGAAAATTGCACCTGGGTCGATCGATAGCAGCAAGCTGGCAGCAGGCAGCGTGCAGGCAAGCACGATTGCCGATTATTCCATTCACACCATCCATTTAGCTGACGGCACAATCAACTCCGCTAAAATTGCAAAAGAATCGATTATGGGCGAGCATTTGGTAAACCACTCGATTACTGGAAACAAAATTTTGGATTATTCAATTTCTGGAAATAAGCTTCAAGATGGCAGCATCTCGTCAGAGAAGCTTGCGGATCGTACGATCAGTATGGACAAAATTGCAGAAGGGTCAATCGAATCCAGGCATTTGAAGTCATTGCTCATTACAACAGACCTGCTTGCCGATCAAGCCATTACTGGCGATAAAATTAAAAGCGGAACGATCCGACCGGAAAATTTGGCTAATGAAGCCGTTGACAACTCAAAGCTTTCTGAAGGAGCAGTAACACATTCCAAACTTCGTGACTCAGCTGTTACGAGTGAGAAGATAGCAGCAGAAGCGATTGAAGCGGAGCATTTGAAGCCTGGATTGCTGCTATCTGAGCATGTCGCAGTTGGTATTATTCAGGGAAAGCATTTGGCCCTCGGAGACATAGCCGCGGAACATCTAGCAGAAGGAGCAGTCGGAACAAGGGAACTGCAGCCAAAAGCGGTAAAAGCAGAACAATTAGCGGACGAATCGGTATCTTCATCTCATCTGCAAGCAGCGGCCGTTCTAAGCTCCCACATTGGAACAGGGCAAATAACAAGTGAGCACATCGCGGATCAGTCCATTAACTCTAGGAAGCTTGCGGATCAATCGGTATCCACCATTAAAATTGTTGATCATTCGATAACGATTTCCAAGCTTTCTGATCAATCCGTTAATGCTCAGAAGCTCGCGAATGACTCCGTTCACAGCCGTCATTTGGGCTCTGGAAGCATTACATCCGACAAAATTGCTGATGGGCAAATATTGCAGGCGCATCTGACAACAGATGCAGTAAACATGAAGCATATTGCACCAAATGCAATTAAACGGGATCATCTACAAAGCGGCATTGTTAATGAAGATAAAATCGCGCCATTATCCATTCGTGTTGACCATATTGGTATGGAGGCTGTTGGTACTACTCAATTAGCGGATGCTTCAATAACGCGAAGTAAGCTGGCTGATGGTGCTGTTGATAGTAAAGTCATAACAAACTTTGCTATTGAATCCCGGCATCTTCAGGATGAATCGGTAACGTTTCAAAAGCTGGCTCCTGAAGTGTTAAGGTCGTATCATTTTACTAAGGGTGCCGTAACGGGTGAAGCGATTTCTTCTGAAGCAGTGAACGGCATGCATTTAAAATCGGAGATCATTGAAGGACGCCATCTCGCAAAGGATGCTGTAGATAATAAAAAGCTGCAAGACGGTTCAGTTACGAGCAGCAAGCTAACGAAAGGCGCTGTCACGGATCAAGCTATTGCTTCAGGTGCAGTTTTTTCGCATCATTTGGCAGATCATACTGTAAATTCATTAAAGCTTTCCCCTGAATCGGTTACGACGGATAAGCTGGCTGATTTAAGCGTCTCGACTGGCAAGCTCGCAGACGGAAGCGTATCGAGTGTCAAGATTGCGTCTCAAGCTATTATGCCAGGGCATCTCGGAGCCAATTTGATTGCTTCCCACCACATACAAGCAGAATCGATTCGCTCGACCCATATTGAAGCTCATGCAATTGGAGCTGAACATTTGGCTGATCAATCGATCGGAAATGAGCACCTTCAAGATGGTGTCATTACATCTGCTAAACTAGCTTACGGCGCTGTGCAATCAAAGCAGATAGCAAATGAAGCGGTGCTTAGCCGTCATTTGGGAAATGCATCCGTGCTTGGAATCCATTTGGGAGAAGGAGCGGTTCATGCCGCGCATTTGGCGGATGATTCGATTACGATTGAAAAGCTGACAGCAAACAGTATTGGACCAGCGCAATTGCAAAACGATTCCGTAGGTGCTGATGTTATAAGCAAAGGTGCTGTAGGTACGGATCATATCGCACCAGGAGCCATTACGTCGGGTAAAATAGCGGAATTGTCGATCGGCGCGAAGCAGCTTAAGCCAGAGTCGGTAAATGCAACGCATTTAACAATAAATAGTGTAAACGAACATGCATTGCAGGATGAGTCGGTGACGAGTGCAAAGCTGGCTCAAGATGCCGTCTCAAGCGAGCATGTACAGCTCGAATCACTTGCCGGCAAACATTTGAAATCCGATTCGATTCAAGGCTATCACGTTCGCAAGGGCACGATTACACTAGCTCATTTGGCTAATGATGTGCTTGTGTTTGACCGAATTGCTGACAATAGTATTTTGGGAAGAAAGATTAAGGAAGGCTCTATCGATAGTAAGTTGTTGTCCGTCGACAGTGTGGGGACGGAGCAGCTGGCAGACGGAAGCGTGACGACGTCGAAGCTGAATCTAGGTAGCGTAGGAAAGGATCAGTTGTCGGACGGAAGCGTAACGACATCGAAGCTGGTACTAGGCAGTGTAGGTTCGGAGCAGCTGGCGAATGAAAGTGTGACGACGACGAAATTGGTACTAGGCAGCGTAGGCACGAAGCAGTTGTCGGACGGCAGTGTGACGACATCGAAGCTGGAACTAGGCAGTGTGGGTACGGAGCAGTTGTCGGACGGAAGTGTAACGTCGTCGAAGCTGGAGCTAGGCAGCATAGGCTCGGCGCAGTTGTCAGATGGTTGTGTGACCAAATCGAAGCTGGAGCTGCGCAGTGTAGGTACGGAGCAGTTATCAGATCGCAGTGTGACGACATCAAAGCTGGTACTTGGCAGCGTGGGTACGGATCAGTTGACGGATGGCAGTGTAACGACATCGAAGCTTGATTTAGGCAGTGTAGGTACGGAGCAGTTGGCGGACGGTAGTATAACAAAATCAAAGTTGGTACTAGGCAGTGTAGGCTCGGATCAGTTGTCGGATGGCAGTGTGACGACGACGAAGTTGGTACGAGGCAGCGTGGGTACGGATCAGTTGATGGATAGCAGTGTGACGACATCGAAGCTGGTACTTGGCAGCGTGAGTACGGATCAGTTGTCGGATGGCAGTGTGACGACATCGAAGCTGGTACCTGGCAGTGTAGGCCCAGATCAGTTGTCGGATGGCAGTGTGACGAAATCGAAGCTGGAGCTACGCAGTGTAGGTACGGATCAGTTGGCGGATGGTAGTGTAACGAAATCGAAGCTGGAGCTGCGCAGTGTAGGTACGGAGCAGCTGGCGGATGGCAGTGTAACAAAATCGAAGCTGGTACTAGGCAGTGTAGGCTCGGATCAGTTGTCGRATGGCAGTGTGACGACGACGAAGTTGGTGCTTGGCAGCGTGGGTACGGATCAGTTGGCGGACGGCAGTGTAACAAAATCGAAGCTGGAACTAGGCAGTGTAGGCTCTGATCAGTTGTCGAATGGTAGTGTGACGACGACGAAGTTGGTGCTTGGCAGCGTGGGTACGGATCAGTTGTCGGATGGCAGTGTGACGGCATCGAAGCTTGAGCTAGGC
>NZ_JBFTSN010000081.1:0-20529 GCF_056400045.1 Paenibacillus sp. 01L418 | reverse complement strand
GGGTAGGTGAAACCGTTTCGCTGGTTCATTAAGGCAAGAGTAGACAAGGCTGCATACAGATGCTAGGTTTAAAGCGGATGGATTTGACCTAGGATATTTGGGTAAGGCTTGTTTAATCCTTTTATTACATTAAGCAAAGTAGGTTTAAAAGAATGAATAATAGCGATCAGCCGATTTATCGATTTAGTGAAGCGCCTATTTGGGAGCTGCAGCGCGCTTATTTTGAAGAGCAGGGCATCGAGGCGTGGCAAAATGATGAAGTGCCGCAGTACATTACGAACAATCCTGTGATCGCGTCTGCTTATGCAGAGATCATATTCGGATTTTTACAGGATAGAGCAAGGTTAGGTGGCATATCGGAGGAACCGATTACGATCCTTGAGCTTGGAGCAGGCTCGGGTCGACTAGCCTATCAAGTGCTGACGGCATTATGTGAGCTGATAGATTTTGCTGGTATGGAGCTTCCGCCGTTTCGTTACATCATGAGTGATTTGCCAGTCAAAAATATTGACTATTGGCAGCAGCATGAACGCTTACAGCCATTTGTCCAGCAAGGCATACTCGATTTCGCTAAGTTTGACGCGGTACGTGATACAGAGCTTCGATTGACGGAATCGGGTGTCACGATAAAGCAGGCAGATCTGAAGCAGCCGCTGCTGCTTGTTGCCAATTATTTTTTTGACAGCATTCCGCAAGAGCTCATTTATGTGGATGAAGGTCATATTTTTGAATGTAAAGTGTCCTTCGCGGTACCTGCTGCTGAGGCGGATGGCATAGATGTATCGGACATGCTGGTGAGCATAGAGCCCGAGTATCATTACCGAAGAGCAGCCGAGTATGAAGAGCAATCGTACCCCTATCGGAATGTGATTGAGCTGTATAAGCAGCAGCTTGAGGATTCGCATATCCTCTTCCCGGAGATTGGGATGGATTGTCTTGAACGGCTTGGACGGTTATCACAAGCGGGATTTGTACTGCTTACAGCCGATAAAGGCGATCACCGAATGGAGAACTGGGCATTTGCTGAGCCGCCCGAACTGATTCATCACGGCAGCTTTTCGCTCACGGCCAATTATCATGCGATACAGCATGTTTTTGAACAAAAAGGCGCATTGTCCTATTTTACTAACCATCATTATAAAAATTTGAATGTAGGCTGCATCATCATGCTGGAGAAGCCAGCGACCTATGCGAACACACGCTTAGCTTATCGTCGTTTTGTCGAACGTTTTGGACCGGATGATTTTTTTAGCATGAAGCTATGGTTTGACGAGCATTTGGAATCGCTAGAGATGTACGCCATTTTAGCTTTCTGGCGACTGAGCCGCTACGATGCGCAATTGTTCATTCAAAGCGCTGAGCGCATACAGTCGCTGCTGCCAGATAGCAGCGACGAAGAAGCCGATGATCTTCGGCAGGGTATGCAAATGATGTGGGCGGGCTATTATCCGATGAATGAACAGCACCATTTGGCTTTGGCATGCGGAAGTCTGCTTTATGAGCTGGAGCTGTATGCGGATGCGAGGCTATATTTGGAGCGTTCGATGGAGGCTGGCAAGACGACTGTGGATGCACTCTACAAGCTGGCGATTTGCTGCTATGAAGAGGGCGAAGAGCCAGAAGCATTACAATATGCGCATCAAGTTTTGGCGATGGAGCCAGAACATGAGGAAGCGAAGTCGTTGTTGACTGCCTTCAAATAAGAGGCGTGACAGCCATTTTTCGTTGTTGCGCACACGTCGAATTGGYGTAATAAGCACGTATGTGTGCTTACGGACGAGCTACATAGGCTATTTTGAGGCTGTAAGCGCAAATGWGTGCTTACAGCCATTTTTCRTTGTTGCGSRYACGTCGAATTGGYGYAATAAGCWCGTATGTGTGCTTACGGACGAACAACATATCCTGTTTTATGGCTGGAAGCACATATACGTGCTTCCAGCTTTTTTCGTTGCTGCATATTGGTAGTGGTCATTTCTCTGACTGAGGCTGCATGCGGTAATGCTTTGGGCTGGTGCCATAGAAGGCACTGAAATGGCGTGTAAAAGGATGGATAGAGGCATAACCAAGCTTCTCGGCAATGGCGGTAACGCTCAACTCGCTTTCGAGCAAGAGATGGGAAGCGCGTCTCATGAGCAGCTTGTGATGGTAGGCTTTTGGCGTGAGTCCGGTTTCTCGTAAAAACAAAGCATGAAAGTAGGTTCGCTTCAGCCCGCAAAATTCCCACCATGTCTCGACGGACTCGCGTTTCTCAGGATGAGCATTTAGATGCGTGAGCAAGCGGACGATGCGATAGTCGGTAGGCTGGTGCGTATGAATCGTATTGTACCAGTTCAGAATCCAAGCATAGAGCAAGCTGTTCATCATCTCTGTTCGGTAAAATTGCGAATCATTATACAGCTTAGCGAGCATTAAGAAGGAATCGTACAGCTCTGGATAAGGCTGCAAGGAAAATACGCATGGCAGGCTGTCGAGTTCATCACATGCCATGGAAGGGGCGACGGTATTCAGCTCGAACGGCTCCGGGTCGTAGATGAACGTTCGATTGGCAGAGACGGGATCACTCTGATTCCAGAGATCACAATACAAATTGTAGGAGGACAGCGGATGGTCGGATGAAATATGGAAGGCGTGAGGCTGCTCTGGCCTAAGAAAGATCAGCGTTCGATTGTTGATGGGGTATTTCTTGCCGTCAATCTCCATTTCCCCGGGACCATCTGTAAATAAATGAAAAGCATAAACACTGCAAATGCGCAGCTTCTCATTGGAGCTGCCATCATAAAGGTAATACATGGAATCTCCGACATGAGGCGTGATCTCGTTCAGCTTCTTCAAGCGAACACCCTTTTCTTTGGTATATTCATATAAAATTTAGCGGATGAATTGTCAACTTAATGGATGTCTGATCAAATACACGTTCCTGTATAGATGATACAATAACAAAAATATTAGGGAATGAACAGCAATAGCTGATGTGGATCAATTAACAACATAAATCTTTTCTTTAGCTAGCTTAACTTTTGCATGTACATGGAGGAATGCCTTTGAGATTTAAAGATAAGGTTGTGCTTATAACCGGCGGCGGTTCTGGTATCGGCGAGGAAAGCGCACGGTTGTTCGCGGCAGAAGGCGCACAAGTCGTCATAGCAGATTGGAATGAGCATGAAGGGCAGCGCGTGGCTGATGAAATCAATAAACAACAAGGATTTTTGAAAGGGCTTCCATATAGAAGTGCGCGGGCAATTCAGACGGATGTATCGCGTGAGAGTGCGGTTGAAGCGCTTATGAAAGAAACGGTTCAGACATTCGGCAAGCTCGATGTTCTGTATAACAATGCAGCGGTTATTCTGCCAAAGCCGCTTGAGGAAATCGATGAGCAGTCATTTGACCATGTTCTTGCGGTAAATTTGAAGGGCGTGTATCTGATGATCAAGCATGCGATTCCGCTATTGCGGCAGACCAAAGGCGCGATTGTGAATATGGCTTCGCTGAACGGTCTTATCGGGCAGCGGAATAATCCGATTTATGCTGCTTCCAAAGGAGCGGTTATTGCGCTGACGAAGTCATTGGCGCTCGATTTTGCAGCGGATGGTGTAAGAGTCAACTGTGTGTGTCCGGCCGGTGTGATGACGCCTTTATTGGAAGATTGGCTGAGACAGCAGCCTGATCAAGCAGCAGCGCTGGATGCGCTGAATACGATGCATCCGCTTGGCCGATCGGCAACCTCGGAGGAGATCGCGCAGTCGGTACTGTATTTGGCTTCCCAGCAGGCGTCTTTCATAACGGGTGTAGCTCTTCCGGTTGAGGGTGGGGCTTCGCTAGGCTATTAAACAAAAGGAAGGGAGTACAAACGATGAAAATCACAAAAGTGGAAACATTCGTACTTCATGTGCCCATCGACCCGCCAATAACGGATGCGATTAATGTGGCGACGCATTGGGGACTGTCAGGCGTTCGGATCTTTACAGATGAAGGTTACGTCGGATACGGCTACACAGGAACCTGCGCCCATGGCGATGATATGATCGTCGACACGATTGAACGTTATTACGCTCCGGAGCTGATCGGCAAGGACCCTTTTATGGTAAAGGAGATTTGGGAGACGCTGCGGTATGGCAAAATGCACTGGATCGGACGGGCAGGCATTACGCATATGGCGCTTGCTGCTGTGGATATTGCGTTATGGGACATTATGTCGAAGGCGTCCAACAAGCCGTTATGGCAGTACCTTGGCGGACATAAATCAAAAGGCATTAAAGCCTATAACACGAACGGCGGCTGGTTGAACTGGTCGAAGGAGCGTTTGCTGAAGGATGTCACGGACATTGTCGAGCAGGGGTTTACAGGGGTGAAGATTAAGGTTGGCAAGTCCGATCCACATGAAGATTATGACCGAGTGAAGGCGGTGCGCAAAGCGATTGGCGATCAGGTGATCTTTATGATCGACGTTAATCAGCAATGGAATATTAATACGGCGATGACCTGGGGCAAGAAGCTGGAGGAATTTGATTTATTTTGGCTGGAGGAGCCGCTTAATCCTGATGATATTCTAGGTCACAAGAAGCTGGCGGATGCACTAAATGTTCCGATTGCACTCGGTGAGCATGTGTACTCGAAATATGCGTTCCGTGATTATATTCATCAAGGCGCTATCGAATATTGTCAGGTTGATGTTACGCGGGTAGCGGGTATTACGGAGTGGCTGCAGGTCGCGGGGCTGGCCGCTTCGTACGACATACCAATCTGCCCGCATGTCGGCGATATGGGACAAATTCACCAGCATTTGGTGGCGGCTACGCCGGGGGCAATGATGCTTGAGTATATCCCTTGGATCAGAACGATCTTTGTTGAACCGGCAACCGTCAAGAATGGACAATATGTGCTGCCGGAGCTGCCGGGCGCTTCCACTGAAATCATTCCTAAATATTTTAATGAATTCCGTATTCGATAGATAGCAGGGAAATTGACAATTCAATTGTTACACGAATCTTATAACTAAAGGATGGGGACTGCATGAATCATTCAAAGCTTTGGTATTCAGGGCCAGCAACGGATTGGAAGCAAGGACTGCCGATAGGGAATGGAAGAATAGGCGCGGTCATTCACGGTGGAATAGAAAGCGAAACATGGAACATGACAGAAATTACTTACTGGTCGGGTCAAGTGGAGCGCATTCAAGGAAATGGAAACCCGAAAGCCAATCTGGAGCAGATGAGAGAGCAGTTTTTCAAGGGCAATTATAGCGAGGGAGACCGGCTTGCTAAGCAAGGGCTGCAGCCGAATAAGCAAAACTTTGGCACAAACCTATCTGTGTGCGATATCAATTTGCGCTTCGAGCAGCAAGGGGAAGATCTTGTACGTGAGTTAAGCTTGGAAAAGGCAATTGTGCAAACTTCCTATACAAGCTCAGGCGGCAAAATAACACGTGAAACGTTCGCAACGCATGCCGATGGTATTGTTGTATCACGCATAAAGAGTGAGTTAAAAGGGGCAATATCCTTCTCGCTGAGCATTCAAGGAAGAACCGGAGATTTTGCAACGACAGCTGCGGATGACGATGCAATTGGATTCCGCGGCCAAGCGACGGAAGATGTGCACAGCAACGGAAAATGTGGTGTGTTTTGCGAGGGTATGGTTAAGGTCGTTGCCGTGGGCGGCATTATCGAAACCACTGGTAATGAAATCAAGGTATCGCAAGCGGATGAGGCGTTTATATATTTTGCGGTGAATACGGATTATGGCAGGACAGATGAGAATTGGGCTTCGGAATGCCATGCGCAAATTAACGATGCTATTGCCAAAGGTTATGAGCGCCTAAGAGCGGATCATATTGTAGATTATCGCGATTTGTACGCTCGTGTGACCCTTGATTTAGGCGATACGGCGAGTGCGAAGCTACCAACAGACGAGCGGATGAAGCAGCTTCGGAACGGGCAGTATGATGATCCGGATTTAGTCGCTTTATTTTTCCAATACGGCCGTTATCTAACGATTGCAGGCTCGCGCGAGGATTCGCCGCTGCCGCTGCATTTGCAAGGCGTGTGGAACGATGGCGAAGCGAATCGCATGGCTTGGAGCTGCGACTACCACTTGGATATCAACACGGAAATGAACTATTACCCGACGGAAATAAGCAATTTGGCGGAATGCCATGTACCTTTGATGAATTATATTGAACGTTTATCTGTCGCAGGCAGGCAAGCGGCTCAGGATTTCTACGGAAGCGAGGGCTGGGTGGCGCATGTGTTCTCGAATGCTTGGGGCTTCTCGGCTCCGGGCTGGGAGACGGGCTGGGGACTGAATGTAACAGGCGGATTATGGATTGCGATGCATTTGAAGGAGCATTATGAGTATGGGCTTGACCGCGATTTCCTAATGAAGCAGGCGTATCCCGTTATGAAGGAATCGGCGGTCTTTTTCCTCGATTATATGACTGTGCACCCTACTTATGGCTGGCTCGTAACCGGACCGTCCAATTCGCCTGAGAACAGCTTTTATCCGAGCGGCAGCAAGGATGAAGCTCAGCAGCTGTCGATGGGCTCGACGATGGACCAGCAGCTGATATGGGATTTGTTCACCTTTTGCCTAGAGTCGGCGAAGCTGCTGCAAATGGATTCTGAGTTCCAAGAGAAGCTGGAGCAAGCGTTATTGCTGATGCCGCCTCTCATGATCGGAAAAAAAGGACAGCTGCAGGAATGGCTCGAGGATTATGAGGAGGCGCAGCCGGAGCATCGCCACCTTGCTCATCTATTTGGCTTATACCCGAGCAATCAAATTACGCCGCGGAAGACGCCGGAGCTGAGTGCTGCCGCTAAGCAAACGTTGATTGGCCGGATGCAGACCGATGAGCTGGAGGATATTGAATTTACAGCTGTACTGTTCGCCACCGGCTTCTCCAGATTGTACGAAGGAGATCGTGCGCTAAAGCATATCACTCATTTAATTGGAGAGCTGTGCTTCGATAATATGCTGACCTATTCCAAGGCGGGTGTAGCCGGAGCGGAGACGAATATTTTTGTCATCGACGGCAATTATGGCGGAACCGCGGCGGTAGCGGATCTACTCCTTCAAAGCCAGCCGGGCGAAATTCACTTACTTCCAGCGCTTCCGGCTGTCTGGAACAAAGGGTCATACAAAGGACTGCGTGCCAAAGGAAATGTAGAGGTTGACGTCTCGTGGGAAAATGGCGTGCTGACTGAAGTAACGATTCAAGCTTTCTCTGCAGGGGAAACGGTCGTAAGATTCGGTGAGCAGGAAGTGCAAGTCTCTTTGATGCCCGGCCGCGTATATCGATTCGATAAAGACTTGAAAGCTCTAGTACAGCAAGAAGCTTAAACGGAATGAGCCTAGTCAGTGAATAAGACAACTACTTGTTTTTAATAGTAGTTGTCTTTTCGCGTCAGTAAGTTATTATAAATGAGCGAAGCTCTTTCGTTGCTTCTAGGCTTCTGTACTGCCTATGTTATGAAAGCGCTAACAATCAAGGGAGGTGGGTTGACCGTGCCAAAGTACTCAACCATTTTTCGGAAATTTCTCATTTCATATCTTATTATCTTGGTCATTCCAAGCATAGCAGGTTACGTTTCCTATCGTACTTCAATCTCGGTGACACAATCCATTTCCATTGAGAATAGCGTCACATTGCTGCAGCGGAGCCAGGATATTTTGGAGAGAAGGATGGTTGAGGTTGAGGGCTTCACAAGGCAGCTCGCTTTGAATCCTGATTTAAATAAATTAATGAATGAGCAGAAAAAAGGCGACATCGTCAACGTCTATGGCATTTGGAGCATGGTGAGACAAGTAACGCCGTTTAGCCAGACAAATGATTTCTTGCAAAACTATTTTATCTACTTAAATAACTATGATGTGATCTTTACGCAGGGCTCCGCCTATTTCCGTCCCGAACATTATTATCAGAACTTTCATTATAACGATCTTACGCTCGCGGAATGGAAGGAAACAGTACTGGACAAAACTCACCGAAGTGAAATTATGCCTCTTCGCTCCTTTACTAGCAATGCCAAACAATCCTCCGTCGTTACGTATATGCAGTCGCTCCCTTTGGACAGCTTTAGCGGCTCATCACCTGCTACTGTGGTCGTCATGATTGATGAAGAAAACATATCTAGCCTGCTCGCGGGAGTAGAGGATCGTTACGGCGGCTGGGCTCATATTAGCGATGCACAAGGGAATACAGTTGGACTACGCGGAATTAGCGAGGAAAATGCTAAGCTGCTGTCTTCGGATTCACGCCTCATCCAAGACAAAGTTAGCCAATTTTATAATAACGATCTCGTCATTACGATTCATTCCGAAAAAAATGGTTGGACCTATCGAGCGGGAATTCCAAAGCAGGTGCTGATGGAAAACGCAAATCAAATTAAACATATTACTTGGCTTGTGACCGGCATCGCTTTACTTCTCGGCCTGCTGGCTGGTCTGCTCCTGTCCTACCGAAACAGCGCACCAATGAATAGGCTGCTTACGGTAATGAAGGAGCAGTTTGGCAAGGATGGCATTACGGGCCGAAACGAATATGATTTTTTGCAGGGCAATATATCGAGCATCATTACGAGCAATCGCCACCTGGAGACGGAATTAAAACGGCAGCTTCCTTTAGTTAGAGATGGTTTCTTGAAACGGTTAATTGCTGGGGAATTTCACACCACTGAGGAAATTACGGCAGCGGCTGTACAGGCGGATACGAGGTTTGATACGAATGAGGGTTATGTCGGTATTTTGCAGATTAATGGATACTCCGGCATGGACAACGTAGAAATACTGAACGAGCTGTATGCAGCAAGACTCATTTTGAAAAAGGCGTTAATCGATCTGGACAGCCAGCTGCATATGACGGATCTTGGCTCGGATCGAATTGTGACGATTATTACGACCATGGAAGGGGAGTATGGAGTCGAAGCAGCTAAGCTGCGAATGAGTCATATTCTTGAGAAGCTGTCCGATATCGCCTATAGGGAGTATAAGATTTCGGTCACTGCAGCATTAGGAGATGCGTTCACGACTATTCTTGACGTTAGCCATTCCTATGAGCAGGCGAAGCAAACGATCGAGTATGCCGAGTTTAACAACAAAAAGAGCTTCGTATGGTTTACGGACTCTAGGCTTGAAACAGCGACATATTATTATCCAATGGACATTGAGCAGCGTTTGATTAGCACTATTCGTGCGGGAGATTCGGATGAGGCAAAGCGGATGGTACATTCGGTTATGAATATTAATATGGAAAATAAGCAGCTTTCTATCGAGATGAAGCAGCAGCTGATCGGCGAGCTGAAGGGTACGCTGCTTAAGCTGCTGGACCAGAAAACGTTCATGGAATCCGATTTGCTGCATGCGTTGAAAAATCAAATCATCGGCATTCAAGCTTCTAATCCAATGGCGGCTATTCAGGAGGAGATCATCGGTATTGTAGAAGCATTATGCAGCGTCATCAACAGTAAAAAAAATCATGTTCATATTCAAACCGTCGAGGAAATTAAGCAGTTTATTGCTGAGGCTTATGGCGACTCTGAGATGACCTTATACCGCATTGCAGAGCGGGTGGAGCGGCCGGAGAAATACATTTCACAATTGTTCAAAGAGGTTACGGATATAAATGTCTCTGACTATTTGGAGATGATTCGTATAGAGCAGGCTTCCTCCTTATTACGGACGAACGCTTATACTGTTGATGAAATCGCTGCTCGCGTCGGGTACAACAGCTCTCATTCGTTCCGAAGAGCCTTTAAGCGAGTCATGGGCGTTGCGCCAAGCTCATATCGACAATCGATCGAAGTGTAAGCGTTCAGCGCAGTTACCGATAAGGAGAGGGTTTGAATGAAGAAAAGAATCGCAGGCCTATCTGCGCTTATACTTCTTGTAGTTTTACTGCTTGCCGCGTGCTCGCAAAGCAATGAGCCAGCTCATACGGATGCAGCTTCGCTTGCTTCCATAGACAAGCCGGTCGAGATTAATGTTTTCGCCCAGCAGGATACCAGCATCGATTTAAAAACAAATGATTTTACGAGGCTGCTTGAAAATAAATTTAATGTCAAATTTAATTGGGACATTATTTCGATGGACGGCGCGAAGGAGAAACGGCAAATTTCACTTGCAAGCGGCGATTTTCCTGATGCTTATATTTTAACGGCCTACATTGACCAGTTCACACAATCCGACTTGTTGAAGTATGGCAAGCAAAGCGTATTACTGCCGTTAAATGAGCTCATAGAGCAATATGCGCCGAACATTAAAGCCGCGATGGAGAAAGATCCGAAGCTTAAAGCTTTGAATACAGCTCCTGATGGCAATATTTATGGGCTTGTTGCCTATAGTGAATGCTTCCACTGCTCCTATCCAAACAAAATGTGGGTAAACACGAAGTGGCTTCAGCGATTAGGGCTTGATATGCCAAAAACGACAGACGAATTTAAAGAGATGCTGAGAGCGTTCAAGCAAAACGACCCGAACGGAAATGGTTTATTGGATGAAGTTCCGCTGAGCGGCTCGACGGAAGATTTTGGCGTTCATATTGTTCCTTATTTGATGAATGGCTTCATTTATGATGACGACCGCAATTATTTGTATATGAATAATGGGAAGGTGGATACAGCGGCCAATAAGCAGCAATGGAAGGAAGGGATTTCCTATATTAAGTCACTTTATGACGAGGGCTTAATTGATCCAGGAGCCTTTATTCAAAATGCCGAGGCGCTAAAAAAAGCTGGAGACAATGCAAATGTTGACATTCTCGGCGCAGCTGCAGCCATGCATCCTGCTATCTTCGTGAGTGAGCGAACGAAGGATTATGCACCGCTGCCGCCGCTTGCGGGGCCGTATGCTTCCTATACTACCTTTGCCAGCGGAGGAATATCACCGGGTGCTAAATTTGTCATTACGAATAAGGCGAGCAAGGAAGCGCAAATTGCCTTAATTCGAATGGTTGACTACATGTACACGCCGGAAGGACAAACGCTAGCGCAGTCAGGTCTTGAAGGCGTAGGCTGGCGAAAGCCGGTAGCTGATGAGGTGGCGCTTGGTGAAGGGCTGGAGCCCAAATTTGCGACATTGATCCCCATCGAAAGCACTGAGCAAAAGAACACCGGCTGGAGCGGGATGGCGCATTTCTACATGCCAAGAGATTATCGAGACAGCTGGGTCGCAAGCAAAGACATATACGCGCCCGACGGCTATGAGCGAAGGCTTATTGAAGCGACACTGCTGTATGAGGGACATGAGCCAGACGAAATGTTTCCGGTGTGGAACATTTGGCTTGATTCGGCACAAGCTGATGAAGTGGGGATGCTGAGCACAAACTTGATGAATTACATCGATCAAAGCATGCTTCAATTTATTACCGGCAACTTGGATTTGGATAGGGATTGGGATACCTACGTGAGCGGACTGGAGAATATGCAGGTCGATCGTTTTATTGAAATCATGCAAAAAGCATATGACCAAAACAAACCTATGCACTAGAAATGCATAAGAAAGAACCCGACTGCCCGAGCAGTCGGGTTTTTTTGCGTTTCTAAGCAGCAATCCTGAAAATTGTACGCCGCTGCGGCGATTTGCCCCCTGAAAACAGGGGTTATTGTACGTTAAAAGACGCAAATGTACCTGTTTGGATAATGTGGATTTCTACTATGATCATCGTATAGAAAGCGCTGTCATTTCATCGGCCATTAGCTACCTAGGGGGGATTGTTCTGGAAAAAGAGATTGTATTGAATAACAAGCTGTTGAAGCAAAAGAGCAAGCGCAGCCTTGCGGATGAAGCGAGCAGAAGCTTCAAGAAGCATTGGCAGCTGTACCTTATCATTATACCGCCTGTATTGTTTTTTCTTATTTTTAAATATTACCCGATGCTGAATGCGGTGCTTGCTTTTAAGGATTACAACGTCATTAAAGGCATTTGGGGCAGCGAATGGGTCGGGCTCAAAAACTTCAGGCTTTTCTTTGAAAATCCGATGTTCTGGACGCTGGTCAAGAACACCATATACGTCAGCGGTTATTTATTGCTCGCGGGGTTTCCGATACCAATTATTTTGGCGTTGATGCTTAATGAAGTGCGAAATGGCCGTTTCAAACGGCTTGTACAGCTGGTCACCTTCGCTCCTTATTTTATCTCTACAGTCGTTATGGTATCGATCATTATGATGTTTCTGGCGCCGCGGCTAGGCTTTGTGAATGTGGCGCTCCACTACTTCGGCATGGATTCAGTCAACTTTCTTGGTGAAGCCAGCATGTTCCGATCGATCTTTGTTTGGTCGGATATTTGGCAGACGGCTGGTTATTCCGCGGTCATTTATTTGGCGGCGCTTKCGGGCATCGATCCTACGCTTTATGAGGCTGCCAAAGTGGATGGCGCATCGCGATTTCAGAAAATCGTCCACGTTGATTTGCCGGGCATTTTGCCGACCATTACGATCATTCTCATCTTAAACGTAGGCAGTGTAATGGCGATTGGCTTTGAGAAAATTTATTTACTGCAAAATCAGCTCAATATCGTTAATTCCGAAATAATTGCCACATACGTGTACAAAATTGGGCTGTTAAATGCCAATTACAGCTTCGCTACAGCGGTAGGCTTGTTTAATTCATTCATCAATCTCTTGCTGCTGTTCACGGTTAACGGTTTGGCCAAACGGTTTATGAAATCAAGCATTTGGTAAAAGGGGAGTGCGCCTATGGCATCAACGAAGATAGCATCGCAGGCACCAATCAGACAAACGATTAAGGATTCAACAGGCGATAAGATTTTTTTGTTCATTATTTATGCCATATTGGCGGTTGTGTTGATCGCGGTTATTTATCCGCTTATTTATATTATCAGCAGCTCGATCAGCAGCCCGGCAGCCGTTACTTCCGGCCGTGTCTGGCTGTGGCCCGTTGATATTTCCTTTAAGGGCTTTAAGGTTCTGTTCGATACGCCGGAAATTATGAGAGGGTACGGGAACTCGCTATTCTATACCGCAGCAGGAACGTTGATCAGTGTAGCCCTTACGGTCATGATTGCGTATCCGATGTCGCGCAAATCCTTTTTTGGCCGCAGCGTCATTATGATGCTCATTACGTTCACCATGCTCTTCAGCGGCGGTTTGATTCCGACGTACATGGTGGTGAAGGAGTTTGGCATGATCGATTCGCGGTGGGCGCTGCTCATTCCGAATGCGGTTTGGGTATGGCAGGTGATTATTGCACGCTCCTTCTTCCAGTCGTCCATTCCAGATGAATTGTTTGAAGCAAGCGAGATCGATGGCTGCAGCGACATCAGATTTATGCGAAGCGTGGTTATTCCGTTATCCAAGCCCATTCTTGCGGTGCTTTTCCTAATGTACGGCGTAGGTCAATGGAATGCCTACTTCGATGCCTTAATCTATCTCAAATCAGCGAAGTTGTTTCCGCTTCAGCTCGTTCTGAGGAGCATCATCATTATGAACAACAGCGCAAGCGTAACGGATGCCTTGAAGCAAGTGGAAAGGCAGCAGCTGTCAGAGCTGCTTAAATATTCGCTGATCGTAGTAGCTACGCTGCCAGTTCTTATTATTTATCCTTTCGTACAGCGTTATTTCGTACAAGGGATGCTTGTTGGCTCAGTCAAAGGCTAACGGGAAAGAGGCAGAAACTGCGCTGGTTTGCATGAGAGGAGGTGGTTCATTTGTAGTGTAATTGCAATACAAAAGTATGGCACAAATCGAAAAAGGGAGCGATACATTTGAAAAAGAGACTCGTAAGTTTGCTCGCAATCATGCTGATGATCAGCTTGGTGCTTGCCGCGTGCTCGAATAATAAAGGAACTTCCAACACTAATAAGGCAACAAATACGCCAAAGGCACAATCGGAAGAGACGGGAGCAACCGCACCGGTTGAAATTACGATATTTGCGGTACAAGAACCGAATATCGATATGGCTACGAATAAATTCACCAAATTTGTAGAAGAGAAATTCAACATAAAACTTAAATTTGAAACGACACCTCCGGATGGCGCGAAGGAAAAACGTCAGATTTCATTAGCGAGCGGAGATTACCCGGATGCGTATATGCTTCCTGGCTACATTGATCAATTCACGCAGGCTGATGTTGTGAAGTATGGAAAACAAGGGGTGCTGGTGCCTCTGAACGATCTGATCGAGCAATATGCGCCAAACATTAAAGCAGCCATGGAAAATAACTCTGACTTAAGAGCGTTCAACACGGCACCCGATGGCAATATTTACGGACTTGTCGCTTACAGCCAGTGCTTCCACTGCTCGTATCCGAACAAAATGTGGTTGAATACGAAATGGCTGGATAAATTGCAGCTGGAAATGCCCAAAACGCCTGAAGAGTTTAAGGCTGTATTAAAAGCGTTCAAAACACAAGATCCAAACGGCAATGGCATTGCTGATGAAGTGCCGCTAAGCGGTTCAATCGAGGACTTTGGCGTACGCGTCATTCCATTCCTCATGAATGGTTTTGTCTATGACGATGACCGCAATTACTTGAATCTAACCAACGGTAAAGTAGAGTCGGCTGCGCTTAAGCCGGAATGGAGAGAAGGCTTAACGTATATTAAATCGTTATACGATGAAGGCTTAATCGATCCGGGCGCCTTTGCACAAAACGCGGAAGCTTTCAAAAAGATTGGCGAAAATGGCGATGCTCAAATTTTGGGCGCTGGCGCCGGTATGCATCCTGCTATCTTCGTAAACATCGATGTGGGCAACAAAAACTCAGCTGATTACAACCCCGTACCTCCGCTTACAGGACCACATGGCTCGTTCGCGACTCATGATGGCGGCGGCGTTGCGCCGGGAGCAAAATTTGTAATCACGAATAAAGCATCTGAAGAACAAAAAATTGCGCTTATTAAATTGGTTGATTACATGTTTACAGAAGAAGGACAAACGAATGGCGCTTCCGGCATGGAAGGCATCGACTGGAGAAAGCCGAAGGAAGGCGAAGTAGCGCTTGGAGAAGGCGTTACCCCGAAGGTAGCAACGATTCCTGCGGTTGAAGGCGAAGCGCCTCGTAATGCAGGTTGGAGCGGAACGGCTCACTTCTACATGCCAAGGGAATACCGAGACAGCTGGGTTCAAGGTACGGATATTTATGATTCCGCCAACTATGAGCGCAGATTGTATCAAGCGACGCTATTGTACCAAGGCCACGAGCCGAAGGAGCTTTTCCCATTGTGGGCGATTTGGATTGATTCAGCGGAAATCGATGAGGCAAGCATTTTGCAAACAAACATTAAGTCGTTTATTGAGCAAAATGCGCTTCAATTCATTACCGGAAATAAATCGCTTGAGAAGGATTGGGACGGTTACGTGAAGGGACTCAAGGATCTGAAAATAGATCGTTATCTCGAAATTTTGCAAAAAGCGTACGACCAATCATTTAAATAATAGTGATTTCAAAGGATCAGGTTCTTTATTGCGAGATAAAAGCCTGATCCTATTTCATAAACAAAGGAGCTAAATAATGACGCAAATAATGAAGAAATCACGTTTGTGGCTGCTAATCGTTGTGATGATTACAGCGCAGCTGGGAATCGTGATACCAAAAACAGATGTTGCGGAGGCGGCGAATAATGGATTAGCTGCGAAGCCATATATGGGCTGGAGCAGCTACAGCTTGCAGGTTTATACGGGCAATGGACAGTGGATTAACGCAGACAATATTAAGGCACAATCGGATGCAATGCATGAGAAGCTTCAGCCTTATGGCTACGAGTATATTAATATCGATGCGGCATGGAATGGCGGAATGGACGAGTATGGGCGGCCAATCCCAAGTACAACTTTATATCCAAATGGCTTTCAAGAGGTGATCGATTACGTCCATGCGAATGGGCAAAAGATCGGCTTGTATGGCATTCCAGGCTTATCGCCGCAAGCTTATGATCAGGATCTGCCGATCTATGGCGCTCCCGGCTGCTCGATGAAGGACATCGCGGCTCAGCCGATTCAGGAGTCGGATTATTGGGGGCTTGGCTACAAAATAGATTTCAGCCAGCCATGCGCGCAGAGCTACATAAATTCAATTGCCGATCTTTACGGAGAATGGGGCATCGACTTTTTGAAATTTGACAGTGTGACGCCAGGCTCAGGCATTTCTGACCTTTCGCTGGATGCGCGTGACGATGTAAAGGCTTGGTCGCAGGCGCTGGCTCCCCACCAAATTTGGCTGGAGCTTTCCTGGGCGCTTGATATCAAATACATCGATTACTGGAAGCAGTATGCAAACGGATGGCGTGTGGACTGGGATATCGAATGCTACTGCGGCAACGGGGGGTTAACGGCTTGGCCTAATATCGCTAGATTATTCCCGAAAGCAGAGCAGTTCTGGCGTCATGCAGGTCCAGGCGGCTGGAATGATTTTGATTCGTTGAATATCGGAAATGGAACAATGGATGGCATCACGATGGACGAGCGGATGTCGGCGATGTCGTTCTGGGCGATTTCATCGGCGCAATTATACATCGGCAATGACATGACAAATTTGGACGATTACGGCATTGAGCTGTTGACGAATGAAGAAGTAATCGCGGTCAATCAGGCTGGCAGGCCGGGGCATCCTGTATCGACAGCGACGGAGCAGCAGGTGTGGTATGCGAATAATGGTGATGGAAGCTATACGGTGGGACTCTTTAATCTCGGCAGCTCTGCTGCGACGGTTAACGTGAATTGGAGTGATATTGGCATCACCGGTTCAGCCACTGTCCGTGATCTGTGGAGCCATGAGGATTTGGGCTCATTTGCGACTGGATACAGTGATGAAAATTTGGCTTCGCATGCTTCGAGGTTGTTCAAAGTAGTGGCACAGGATGGAACAGCAGCTGCTAATGACGACGATACCGGAATGAAATATTCAGGCCATTGGGTTCGTGGCGGCGGGCAGGAGCTAGTCGGAGACAAGCAAAATCTCATTATTGATGTAAGGGATAACACAGCGCAAAACAGCAGCATTAGCCCATCTGCGGCAAGCTTCAATAAGAAGTCTTCGGAGCAGGCTGATGCTGCGACGGTAATGACGCTGAACGGAAATACACTGAATAGTATCACAAACAATGGAACGGTACTGGTGTCTGGTACGGATTACAGCGTATCAGGTGATACCGTTACGATTAAAAAAGAGTACCTAGCAGCAAGACAGGCAGGCATCACGAATTTAACGTTTGCGTTTAGCGGCGGGGCATCACAGACCTTTGCCATAACCGTAAACGACACGACAATAAGGGATAGCAGGGTTACTCCTGCAACAGTGAGTTTTGATAAGAAGCTGTCCACTCAGGCTGATATTACGCTGACGACCTCGTTAAACGGCAATGAATTAACGGGCGCTGAGCATGAAGGAACCCCTTTGGCAATTGGCACGGACTACACCGTATCAGGAAGCCAGCTGACAATTAAGAAGGAGTATTTAGCGGGGCTTCCTACTGGAACGACAGCGTTATCCTTTTCATTCAGTGCAGGAGCGGAGCAGCATGTCTCCTTAGTCGTAAGGGATACTTCTGTAGGCGGGTCAATATCCATCAATGATGATCATCCGTCTATTGTCTATACAGGCGGCTGGAACCGCAGCTATAACCGCGGACTTGGCGATTATATGGATGATGTGCATTATGCGGAGGCAAACAACAATGATTATTTTGAGTATACGTTTACGGGAACGGGCATTGAATTCATTACCGAGCTGGACCCTTCACAAGGTGAAATAGACATCTATGTGGACAACGTATTCCAGCGAACGATCAGCACCTACAACATCGGAAGGCTGGCACAGCAGCAAGTATTCAACATAACAGGACTCACTAACGGAACCCACACGCTTAAAGCGGTGAAGAAGTCTGGTTACTTCCTGCTGCTCGATAAGCTGAGAATTAGTGTGCCGGATTTAATTAGCGCGAGCAGTGGAATGTTTGATAAGGCTGATGGGGAGCAGGCTGATTTTACTCTTTCGACAACAGTTGATGGAAACAGCCTAAGCAGTATTACAGATGGTTCAGGAGCCTTGATAGCGGGCACCGACTATACGGTTGATGGCAATGTGGTGACGCTTAAAAAGGAATATTTGGCGGCACAGCCTCTTGGGACTGCGAGCTTGATCTTTACCTTTGATGGCGGAGCGACGCAGACGCTGGTGATTGCTGTAAGTGATTCATCTGCTGCTAACAGCACAATTAACCCAGTCACAGCCAGCTTCAATAAGAAGGCAGATATGCAAGCAGATATCGCCACAACGTTAACGCTGAATGGAAATATGCTTGTCGGTATTTCGAATGGCACAACGACGTTGGCGGCAGGCAGCGATTATATCGTTTTGGACGATACAGTCACGATTAATAAAGCGTATCTGGCATCACTGCCGCTTGGCACGATAAATCTAAGCTTTAGCTTTGATCATGGAATGGCACAGAACTTATCCATTGCCGTAAGTGATACGACAGGTCAGAACAGCACATTGGTCCCGAGCGCATTAAGCTTCGACAAGAGAGCGAATGCACAAGCAGATATTTGGACGAAGCTCACTTTTAACGGGAACAGCTTGAGCGGTATTGCTGATGGTGCGGCGGCTTTGCAGGCAGGCGTCGATTATCAGTTGTCGGGCGACCAGCTTACGATTAAGAAGGAATTCCTTGCGGCCAAGCCAAATGGAATGACCAATCTGACGTTGTCTTTTAGCGGTGGAGCTGCGCAAATACTGGCTATCGCAGTAAGCGATACGTCTAGAGGCCGCTATGTATCTATTAATAATGATGATAGCGGAATCTCTTATAAGGGTGCATGGCAGCATGGAAGAAACCGTGGATTAGGCGATTACAAGGATGATGTCCATTACACGGAGGCGAACAACGATTATTTTGAATATGGGTTTGAGGGAACAGGCATTGAGATCGTAACGGAGAAAGATTCCTCGCAAGGGGATATCGATGTTTATGTGGATGACGTGTTTAAGCAAACGATCAGCACGTACAATACTTGCCGGCAAATTAGGCAGACGGTATATAGTATTGAGGGATTGTCTGAAGGAACACATAAAATTAAGGTCGTTAAGAAATCCGGGTATTATATGCTGTTAGACCAATTACAGTTTAGAGTTGCAGATATGATTAGTCCGGATGCTGCAAGCTTTGACAAGACGGCGCAAGCCGATGTAACGACAACGATTAGCATTAATGGCAGCAATCTGCTTGGTATTGCGAATGGCGCTGCAATGCTTGTGGCGGGCAGTGATTACACGATATCAGGTAGTGTGATTACAGTTAAAAAAGAATATCTTGCCGCACAGCCGGATGGAGCGGTGAGCTTAGCCATTTCCTATAAAGGCGATTATCAAAATGACCTGCACGCGACGGAGACGAATGGCGATTATGTTGAATATTCATTCACTGGAACCGGCATATCATTCATTGCGCCGAAGTCAGCTTCTCAAGGTGACATAGACATCTACGTTGACAATGTATTTAAAGAAACGGTAAGCGCGCATCATGCGAGCAGACTGACCCAGCAAGCGGTATACAGCATATCTGGGCTAGCAAATGGCGCTCATACGATTAAGGCGGTTAAAAAATCCGGAGAGTATATGTTGGTGGATGGTGTGAAGTTTGAGGTGAATGCGGCGACGTTGCCAACGGCAACGCCAACAACAGCGCCAACAGCAACAGCAACGGCAACACCAACGGCAACACCGGAAGAAACAATAGCGCCGACGCCGTCGGCAACACCATCGATAACACCAACATCGACACCCGTAATCACGAATGCTCCAGCTAAGGAGCTCATCACGATTGATGTTGAAAATGCCGCTAAGGTTGTAATCACGCGTACGACACAAGCGGATGGCAAGAAAACGGATGATGTGCCGATTACTATTGATCAGGCGCAAAAAGCTGTAGACAGCGTCACAGCAGCAGGACACAAATTGGTTAATATTACGATTCCTGATACGAAGGATGAAGTAATGCTAACTTCTGTCACTCTGCCGAAGGAAGCAAATAAAGTGTTCGCAGATGCAAAAATTGATTTAGGCATATTGACAGAAAACGTTAAGATAATGGTGGCTAGCGGCTTGCTTCAGTCAGCACTGGAGGATCTGTTCATTCGGTTTACACCGATTACGGAGGAAGCAAAGAAGCAGGAAATTGCGGGTCGAGCGAATAAAGAAGCGATGTTAAGGATCGTTGCAGGAAATAAAGAGGCATCTATAATAGGCCGTCCGATGAGCATTGAAACGAATATGCCAAAAGGCAATGTAACCCTCATTTTGCCTTTGAAGGATGTGAAGCTGAGCGAAGCAGACCGGAAGGACCTGGCTGTATATATCGAGCACAGCGACGGAACGAAGCAGCTGATGAAGGGCATAATCGTACCGTTTAACGACAATGGCGAGATGGGCCTTCAATTCACAGTCGACAAATTTAGTCTTTTTTCACTCGTCCATGTGGAGGGCTTAGCCGATTCTAGCTTGGGTGCCGCTTATATGAATGGTTATGAGGATGGTACATTTAGGCCGGAAAACAAGATTACCCGTGCTGAGATGGCGGT